>JAAZAC010000095.1 GCA_012514545.1 Actinomycetales bacterium
CGGGCGAGGTCGGGACCCCCAAGCAGGACGACAAGTACGCCTTCCTCGACCTCGCGACGCAGCGTCTCGCCGAGCTCGCGGACGGACGGCGCGTCGTCGTCGGCGGGGACTTCAACGTCGCCCACCGCGAGGTCGACATCAAGAACTGGAAGGGCAACCTCAGGAAGGCCGGCTTCCTGGCCCCCGAGCGCGCCTACCTGGACGACTGGTTCGACCGGCTCGGCTGGGTCGACCTCGGGCGGGTCCACGGCGGCGAGGGCCCCGGCCCGTACACGTGGTGGTCCTGGCGGGGCAAGGCGTTCGACAACGACGCCGGGTGGCGCATCGACTACCAGCTCGCCTCGCCGGCTCTCGCGACGGCGGGGGTCCGCGCGGAGGTCGACCGGGCGCCGTCGTACGCGGAGCGGTGGAGCGACCACGCGCCGCTCGTCGTGCAGTACGCGCTCTGAGCGGGGCGCGGCGCCGACGGCCGGGCCGGGCGGACCGCTGGGCGAGACGCCCCGGTCCTTCCCGCTCGCGCGCCCCGCGCGTGGTTACCCTCCGAGTGTGAGACGGCGCCTCGCGCTCGCCGCGCTCGCCGCGGCCGCCGCGGCCGCCCTGACCCTGTCCGCCTGTGGCGGGCAGGGCAACGACGACGGCGCCGCCGCCCCGGACGCGTCGCCGGACGCGTCGCCGGACGCCTCGACGGACGTCTCGGCGGACGGGCCGACCGAGGGCGGCCGGGTGCCCGTCGAGCCGCCCGACTGCCTGCCCGACGGCGCCCGCGCGCACCGCGCGGGGCCGGAGTCGACGCCCACGCTCGTGGCCGTCGTCGGGGAGGGGGAGACCGGCGTCGTGCTCGCGCCGCAGAACGGCGGCGACTGGTGCCAGTGGGCCGGCGAGGTCGCGCGCCTGGTGGCGGCGGGCCACACGGTGGTGACGTTCACGTGGTCGGCGGACTCCGCGGCCAGCCTGGAGCTCGCGGTCGACGCCGTCCGGGACGCGGGCGTGCGGGCGTTCGCCCTGGTGGGCGCGTCGAAGGGCGGCACGTACTCGGCCGCGCTCGCCGACGAGCTCGAGCCGGCCGCCGTGGTCGCGCTGAGCCCGCCCGCGGAGTTCGAGGGGGTCGACGCGCGGGCCGCCGTGAGCGGCTACACGGGCCCGCTGCTCGTCGTGGCGAGCGCGGACGACCGGGACACGCCCGCGGCGTCGTCCCGGGAGGTCGCGCGCGACGACGCGACGTACCTCGAGGTGCCGGGCGGCGCGCACGGCGTGCGGATCCTCGAGGGGGAGTCCGCCGACGAGGTGCGCGCGGCGATGGACGCGACGCTCGCCGAGGGCCTCGGCGGCTAGGCCCGGACGGTCGCCGTCGTCGCCGTCGGGAGGCCGCCGTCAAGGGTCAGGACGCGGCGTCGGCGCGCGTGGGCAGGTCGCGCAGGCGCGCCAGCGGCGAGAGCGCCACGGGCGGCACCGCGAGCGCGGTCCCGGCGACCGCGACCCACAGCGTCGGCACGACGCCGAGGTGCGTGCCCAGCACCCCGCCGAGGAGCCCGCCGAGCGGCATCCCGCCCCACACGATGAACCGCACGGACGCGTTCATCCGGCCGAGCAGCGCGGGCGGGCACAGCCGCTGCCGGAACGACACCTGGGCCACGTTGTAGACGACGATGCAGAAGGTCGCGACCGCCTGGCCCACGATGAGCACGGCCGCCACCGGCACGCCCGCCTCCGACAGCGGCAGCGCGAGCGGCGTCAGCGCGAAGGCGGGCACCCAGCCCACCGCGGCCAGCGCGATGGTGCGGCCCTCCCCGACGGCGCGGGTCACGCGGTCCGCGAGCAGCGCGCCGACGACGCCGCCCACCGCCCCGGCCGACAGCACCGCGCCGAGCCCGGCCTCCTCGAGCCCGAGCACGCGCAGCGCGTAGATGACCATGAGCGCACCGGTCACGGAGCCGAACAGGTTGCTGATGCCGGTGGTCGCGACGATGCGCCGCAACAGCGGCTGCCCGACGACGAAGCGCAGCCCCTCCGCGATCTCGCGCCGCAGCGAGCGGTCGGGTGCGCGCGGCGGGAGGTCCTCGTCGTGGCGGATCCGGCCGACGAACAGCGCGGAGACGAGGTACGTCACGACCGTCACGCCCACGAGCGCGGGCGCGGTGACGACCCGCAGCAGCTGGCCGCCGAGCCCCGGCCCGACGGCGATCGCCACCGACTGCGTCGCCTGCAGCTTCGCGTTGCCCTCGGCGATGTGCTCGAGCCCGACGAGCCCGGGCACGTAGCTCTGGTGCGCCACGTCGAAGAACACGGTCGCGCAGCTCATGACGACCGCGACGCCCACCAGCAGCGGGACCGACCCGTGGCCCGTGAGCCCCGCGACCACGACGACGGCGAGCGCCGCCGCCCGCACGACGTCGGCGACGATGAGCGTCCGCCGCTTGTTCATCCGGTCGACCCACGCGCCCACGAGCAGCCCGATCGCGGGGAAGGCGATCGTCTCGGCCGCGGTGAGCACGCCCATCTCGAGCTCTGTCGCGTGGAGCGTCTCCACGGCGTAGACGGGCAGCGCGATGAGCGTGAGCTGCGCGCCGAGCTGGCCGAGCGCGTCGCCGATCCAGAGCTGGCGGAAGTTGCGGTGGAAGGCGAGGGACCGCCGTCGGGCGGAGGCAACGTCGGGCGCAACGGCTCGGCGGCCGTCGGGCGCGGCCACGGGCGCGGTGTCCGGCGGGGCGTCCTGCGCGGCGTCGGTCGGCGCGGGGTCGTGGCTCACCCGAGGATGGTGGCGCACCGATTTGGAAAAGTCAATCGGTAGGATGGCGACCATGGAGAAGCGGCCGGCGCCGGAGCCGGAGCCGAGCGGGCGCGAGCGCGAGGTCGACGCCGACGCGCGCGCCCTGGCCTCGGTGGTGCGCATCCGGATCCTGCGGCTGTGCCTGGACCAGGCGCTGACGAACAAGGAGATCGCGGAGCGGCTCGGGCGTGACCCCGGCACGATCTACCACCACGTGCGCACGCTCGCCGAGCGCGGCTTCCTCGAGCCGCAGCCGGAGCGCCGGGGACCGCGCGGCTCACGGGAGGTGCCGTACCTCGCCACGCGGAAGTCCTGGCGGACGCCGCTCGGGCCGAGCGGGTTCCGGGTGCTCGTCGAGACGTTCCTCGAGGAGCTCGGCGAGGCCGACCCCGCGACCGTGCGGACCACGCGGCTCGGCCTGCGCCTCGACCACGAGGGGTACGAGGATCTCATGCGGCGGCTGTCGGACCTGCTGCAGGAGTTCGCCGACCGGCCCCCCGACCCCGACGGCGTGCCCTACTCGCTGTTCCTCGCCGTCCACGAGGACGCCGCCCGCCGCTGAGCGCGAGCCTCGTCGTGCTCCACGCTCGGCGCCCAGGTCGATAGGAGACGCCGAGGTCGACAGCCCTGGCCTGTCGACGTCGGCTGCCGCTATCGACCTCGGCGTGGGAGGGCCGGTCCTCGGCGTGGGGAGGCCGGTCCCCCTGCAGGTCAGGGCCCCGCCCGCCGGGTCGATGGGCCCAAAGGGCCCAGGCGCGCATGGTGTATGGGCCCCTACTGTCGAAGTGCGCGCCACAGAAGTCGCGTAGGTGGTCGCGCACGCCGACCCAGACCCCGGGGGTGACGCCCATGAGCGTCCGCACGCCGATGACCTTGGCCACCATCGAGGCCGAGCAGGGGCTCCGAGCCGCCCTGGCCCTCGCGCCCGAGGAGGTGGTGGCCACGATCAAGGAGTCCGGCATGAAGGGCCGGGGTGGGGCCGGGTTCCCCACCGGGGTGAAGTGGGGACTCGCGGCCGAGGCCCCCGCGCCCGACGGCGTGCGGTACGTCGTGTGCAACGCCGACGAGGGGGAGCCGGGCACCTTCAAGGACCGCGTGCTCCTGTCCGAGCTGCCCGACCTCGTGTTCGAGGGCATGACGATCGGCGGGTACGCGATCGGCTCCGCGCACGGCATCTGCTACCTGCGCGGCGAGTACGTCTACCTGCTCGAGGACCTCGAGGCGTGCCTCGCCCGACGGCGGGAGGCCGGCCTGCTCGGCCGCGACGTCCTGGGCTCGGGGTTCGACTTCGACATCGAGATCCACCTCGGCTCGGGCGCGTACGTGTGCGGCGAGGAGACGGCCCTCATCGAGAGCCTCGAGGGGCGCCGGGGCGAGCCGCGCAACCGCCCGCCGTTCCCGGTGGTCTCCGGGTTCCACGGCGCCCCCACGGTCGTCAACAACGTGGAGACCTTCGCGTGGGCCGCGGCGATCCTCGCGCGCGGCGCGGACTGGTTCGCGCACATCGGCACGGACCGCTCGACCGGCCCCAAGCTCCTGTCGGTCTCCGGCGACGTCGAACGACCGGGCGTCTACGAGTTCCCCCTCGGCGTGAGCATCCGCGAGGTCGTCGAGGCCGCGGGCGGCGGGGAGGCGAAGGCCGCCATCGTCGGCGGCGCCGCGGGCACCTGCGTCCCGGCGCGCGACTTCGACCGCGCGATCTCCTACGAGGACGTGTCCACCGGCGGCGCGGTCATCGTCGTCGGGCCGTGGCGCGACCTGCTCGAGGTGGCGGAGAACCTGCAGTGGTTCTTCGTCAACGAGTCGTGCGGGCAGTGCACACCGTGCCGGGTCGGGAACATCAAGCTCCTCGAGGGCATCCGGCGCCTGCGCGCGGGCGAGCTCTCCCGCCGCGAGCTGGACGACCTCGTCGGCCTCGGCCACACCATGCAGATCGCCTCGAAGTGCGGACTGGGGCAGGCCGCCCCGAACGTGCTGCTCTCGATCATCGAGCACTACCGGGCCGAGGTCCTCGGCCACATCCCCGTGGGCGCTCGGTGACCGGGCGGAGAGGAGCGAACCGATGACCACCGCCCCCGCACTCGGTACGCCCGGCATGCCGGGCGGCCCCGCCGTCACGGACCCGACCGTCACCGTCACCGTCGACGGTCACGAGGTCGAGGTGCCCGTCGGCGCGACGATCCTCGAGGCGGCCGAGAAGGCCGGCCGCCGGATCCCGACGCTGTGCCACCACCCGGACCTGCCCGACGTCGGCGTCTGCCGGATCTGCGTCGTCGAGGTCGCCGGGCAGCGCGCCCTGCAGGCGAGCTGCGCGTACCCGATCACGACGCCGATCGAGATCCGCACGTACAGCCGCCGTGTCCGCCAGGCGCGCCAGACGATCGTCGACCTCATGCTCGCCGAGCACTGCGGCAGCTGCCAGACGTGCGGCCGCAACGGCAACTGCGAGCTGCAGGACCTGGCGGAGGAGTACGGCTCGGACCACTTCCGGTTCGGCCACCGCACGGAGCCGACGCGCCTGTTCGACACGCTGGGCCCGTCGATCCGCCGCGACATGAACAAGTGCGTGCACTGCCTGCGCTGCATCCGCACGTGCTCGGAGCTGCAGGGGGTCGGCGCGCTCGGCGTCATCGGCCGCGGCGACTCCACGACGATGTCGCCGTACCTGACGCTGCCGATCAGCGACGTCGTCTGCATCAACTGCGGCCAGTGCATCAACCGGTGCCCGACCGGCGCGCTGCAGGAGGTCGACGACACCGACGACGTGTGGCACGCCATCGAGGACCCGACCAAGCACGTCGTCATCCAGACGGCGCCCGCGCCGCGGGCCGCGATGGGCGAGGAGTTCGGTCTGCCGCCCGGGACCCCGGTGACGTGGCGGCTCAACTCGGCGCTGCACGACATCGGGTTCGACAAGGTCTTCGACACGAACTTCAGCGCGGACCTGACGATCATCGAGGAGGGCACGGAGCTGCTGCTCCGGCTCTACGAGAACCTCGTGCTCGGCGACAGCAGCCGACCCGTGCCGCAGTTCACGTCGTGCTCGCCGGGCTGGGTCAAGTTCCTCGAGCACCACTACCCGCAGCTCCTGCCGAACATGTCGAGCTGCAAGAGCCCGCAGCAGATGTTCGGGGCGCTCATCAAGACCTGGTACGCGGAGCGGGAGGGCATCGACCCCGCCGACGTCGTGTCCGTGTCCCTCATGCCGTGCACGGCCAAGAAGTTCGAGTCGGGCCGGCCGGAGATGACGGACTCGGGCCACCGGGACGTCGACGTCGCCCTGACGACGCGCGAGCTGGCCCGGATGATCCGCGAGTACGGCATCCACCTGCCGGACCTGCCGGAGCGCGACTTCGACGACCCGTTCGGGACGGCGACCGGCTCCGGCGTGATCTTCGGCGCCACGGGCGGCGTCATGGAGGCGGCGCTGCGCACCGTCGTGGAGCTCGTCACCGGCCGCAAGGTCGAGGAGATCTTCGACCACGCGGACATCACCCCGGTCCGCGGCTTCGAGGAGACCCGCTACGCCGAGATCACGCTGCCCGACGAGCTCGGCCCGGTGCCGGCGATCCTCGACGGGAAGGTGCCCGACTGGGACTGGCTGAAGGGCGCGACCCTCAAGCTCGCCGTCGTGCACGGGACCGCGAACGCGCGCAAGGTGCTGGACGACATCGTCGCGGGCGGGCGGTTCAGCGAGTGCCACTTCATCGAGTTCATGGCCTGCCCGGGCGGGTGCCTCGGGGGCGGCGGCCAGCCGATCCCGACGAGCGTCGAGATCCGCAAGGCGCGCGCCCAGGCCATCTACGGCGAGGACGCGTTCTACGGCGAGACCGGCCGGGTGCGCAAGAGCCACGAGAACCCGGCGGTCCTGCGGCTCTACGAGGAGTTCCTCACCGACGGCCCGTGCGGCCACCGCAGCCACCACCTGCTGCACACCGAGTACACGCCACGGGGGACGTACATCGCGACGAACGGTCGCGGCGTCGGCGACGGGAGCAACCGATGACCATGCTGCCCACCGAGGTCGTGCAGGACAACGCCGACCTGATCGAGGCGATCGACGCGCTGGTCGCGCGGTACGGGAACGACCGCAGCGCCCTCATCCCGATCCTGCAGGAGCTGCGCCAGCAGCGCCGGCAGATCTCCGACGTGGCGATGCAGGTGGTCGCGAACCGCCTCGGGATCACGCCGGTCGACGTCCAGGGCGTGGTGACCTTCTACCACTTCCTGGACACCAAGCCGACGGGCACGCACGTCATCCACCTGTGCCGGACGATCTCGTGCGCCATGGCGGGCATGGAGTCGATCGCGACGCGGCTGGAGAACGAGCTGGGCATCTCGTTCGGGGAGACGACGCCGGACGGCTTCTTCACCCTCGAGTGGGCGAACTGCATCGGCATGTGCGCGACCGCCCCGGCGATGCTCCTCAACCGGCAGGCGCTCCCGCGCGTGACGCCGGACGAGGCGTCGGAGCTGGTGGCGCGGCTGCGGGCGGAGTGCCTCGCGCAGCGCAGCGGCAACGGCGCGAACGGCGCGGCGCACGGGTCGGCGCACGGGCCGGCCGACGGCAACGGCGCCCCGGACCGGACGTCCGGCGCGTCGGGCCCCCCGACCGGGGCATGATTCGAGGGTGATCGGCGGAATCCTCTCGGCGCTGCTGTTCGGGGTCACGTCGGTCGTGGCCCGCCGGGCGATCCGCCTGGTCGGGTTCGTGCGCGCGAACGCGTGGCGCCTCGCGCTGTCCGCGGTCGTGCTCGGCCTGGCCTCGCTCGCGTTCGGCGGCGGGACGGGGGCCGCGACGGTCACGCTCCTGGGCGCCGGCGCGATCGGCCTCGGCATCGGCGGCGTGGCGCTGTTCCGCGCCCTGCCGCTGCTGGGCGCCCCGCTCGCGTCGCTCGTCGTGGAGACGCTGGCGGCCGTGGTCGCCGCCGGCGCCGCGTGGGCGTGGTTCGACGACCGCCTCACGCTCGAGGTCGTCGTCGCGTGCGTCGTCATCCTCGTCGGCGTGGTGGCGGGGCTGGTCCCGTACGTGCGGCGGGAGGGCGCGCCGCCCCGCCTGGGCCTCGGGCTCACGACGGCGGCCCTCGCCGCGGCGGCGCAGGGCCTCGGCCTCGTGCTCACCCGCAAGGCGCTGCTGGAGATGCCCGCCGCGGACGCACCGGCGACGGCCGCCCTGGCGCTCGGCGGCGGGGGTCTGGGCGCGCGGCCGACGCTGGAGAACGTCGTGTCCGCGTCGTTCGTCCGGCTGCTCGGCGGCGCGGCCGTCGCGCTCGTGGCCTGGGGCGTCGTCGTGCTCTTCGCCCGGCGGTCGGCCGGGGCGCGCGCCGCGCTCGCGGAGGCGGGCGGCTTCGAGCCGGGGGAGGTGCCGACGTCGGCGGACCTCGGCGCCGTCGGGTCGCGACTGCCGGACACGCCGGCCTTCTGGGTGGGCGCGAACGCCGTCGTCGGCCCGATCCTGGGCGTGACGGCCCTGGTCTGGGCGCTGACGACGCTGCAGCCTGGCGTCGCGCAGGCGATCACCGCGGTGGCGGCGCTCATCTCCGTGCCGGTGGCGCACTGGCTGGAGGGCCACGAGCAGCCGCCGTGGATGTTCGTCGGCGCCGCGATCGCGGCCGCGGGCCTGTGGGGGCTCTTCCTCGGGATCACCTGAGCGAGCGGCCCCGCCGTCGGGCGGGTCGTGTCCCTGGTGCGCGGGAGGATGGGGCGTGTCCCTGGTCCTCCTGCACGACGACGCTCGCCCCGGGTGGGTCGTGCTGCAGGACGTGACCGACGATGGCGCGCCCCTCGCCCGGGTCTCCGTCCCGGCGGAGCGGCTGCCCGACGCCGTCCGGGAGCGCGAGCGCGGCCGTCCCCGCTGGGTGTGGGACGACACCGCGCGGCGCTACCCGCCGCTGCTCGCCGCCGGGGTGCGGGTCGAGCGGGCGCACGACCTGCGGCTGTGCCACGCGATGCTGCGCGGCAGCGCGCGGTGCGCGGGGTCGGAGATCCAGCAGCTGCCCCCGGGCCCGTGGGACGCGCCGCGCGCCGCGGAGGAGCCGGGGCCGGCGCGGGAGGCGACGCTCTTCGACGTCGAGCCGGGCGAGGACGCACGGGGCGAGGGCCCGGCGTCGGCGGCCACGGACGCGGGGGACGAGCTGCGGCGCCAGCTCGCGGCGGTCGCCGGCTCGGACGCGCCCGGTCGCCTGCGGCTGCTGCTGGCGGCGGAGTCGACCGGCGCGCTCATCGCGGCGGAGATGCAGCACGACGGCCTGCCGTGGAGCGCGACCGAGCACGACCGGATCCTCACGGAGATCCTCGGCCCGCGCCCGGCACC
>JAAZAC010000096.1 GCA_012514545.1 Actinomycetales bacterium
AGCTGAACAGCTCGACCTTGTTGAACTGGTGCACGCGGATGATGCCGCGGGTGTCCTTGCCGTACGAGCCGGCCTCGCGGCGGTAGCAGGTCGACCAGCCCGCGTAGCGGCGGGGCCCGGCGGACAGGTCGAGGATCTCGTCGGCGTGCATGCCGGCGAGCGCGACCTCGCTCGTGCCGACGAGGTAGAGGTCGTCGGCGTCGACCCGGTAGACCTCGTCCGCGTGCGCGCCGAGGAACCCGGTGCCGCGCATGATCTCGGGCTTGACCAGCGTCGGCGTCACCACCGGCGTGAAGCCGGCCTCGATCGCCAGGTGCTGCGCGGCGGTGAGCAGCGCGAGCTCCAGCCGCGCGCCCACGCCGGTGAGGAAGTAGAACCGCGCGCCCGACACCTTGGCGCCGCGCTCGGTGTCGATCGCGCCGAGCAGCTCGCCGAGGTCGAGGTGGTCGCGCACGGCGAAGTCCGGGCCGTACTCGGCCGCCAGGTCGCGCGGGGTGCCGACGTGCCGGAGCACCACGTAGTCGTCCTCGTCCCCGGCGGGCACGCCGTCGATGACGACGTTGCCCAGCCGCAGGACCGCCTCGTCGAGCTCGGCGGCGGCCGCGTCGGCGTCGGCCTGGGCGGCCTTGACCTCCTCCGCCAGGGTCCTCGCCCGGGCGAGCAGCGCGGCCTTCTCGTCGCCGGTCGCCTTCGCCACGTCGCGCCCGATGCTCTTCTGCTCGGCGCGCAGCGTCTCGAACCGGGTCAGCGACGCCCGGCGCCGCTCGTCGAGGGCGAGCACGGCGTCCACCAGGGACTCGTCCTCACCCCGCAGACGCTGGCTCGCGCGGACGACGTCGGGCTCGGCTCTCAGGAGGCGCAGGTCGATCACCCCCCGAGGGTATCGAGCGCGGAACCGGGGTGTGCCCGGGCGTCGGGGACCGTACGGTGTCGTCATGACCTGGGGCGGATGGGTCGCCGTCGCGGCGGTCCTGGCGGTACTCCTCGCCTCCGGCGCTCTCCTCCTCGCGCTGCAGAACCGGCGGGCGCTGCGCGGCCGCGGGATCCCGATCCCGCCGGCGATCGGGGCGGCCGGCAGCCGCGGGACGGCGGCGACCGCGGACGCGGACGCCGCCCACGTGCGCGTCGCGTTCGTCGCCAACCCGACCAAGCCGGGGGTGCCCGAGCTGCGCGACGCCGCCGTGCAGGCGTGCGCGGCCCGGTACCTGCCGGAGCCGATGTGGTTCGAGACGACGGCGGAGGACCCCGGCATCGGGCAGACCCGCGAGGCCGTGGCGCGCGGCGCGCAGCTGGTGGTCGCCGTCGGCGGCGACGGCACGGTCCGGGCGGTCGCGGAGGGTCTCGTCGGCACCGACGTGCCGATGGCGCTCATCCCGCAGGGGACGGGCAACCTCCTCGCGCGCAACCTCGACCTGCCGCTCGGCGAGCTCGACGAGCTGCTGCGGATCGCGCTCACCGGCGAGGACCGGCCGATCGACGTGGGCTGGCTGACCGTGGTGCGGGACGAGTCGGACGTGGCCGACCCGGTCGCCGAGGCCGACCCGGCCGCCGATGTGCCTCAGGAGACGCCGCCCGACGCCGACCGGCCCGCGCGCGACCACATCTTCCTCGTCATCGCGGGCGTCGGGTTCGACGCGGCGATGGTCGCCGACGCCGACGAGGAGCTGAAGGCGAAGGTCGGCTGGATCGCCTACTTCGTCGCGGGCGTCAAGCACCTGCACGCGCGCAGGCTGCGGCTGCAGATGTCGCTCGACGAGTCGCCGTGGTTCAACGTCCGGCTCCGCAGCCTCCTCATCGGCAACTGCGGCAAGCTGCCCGGCGGCGTCGTCCTCCTGCCCGACGCCGTGGTCGACGACGGGTGGCTGGACATCGCCGCGATCGACACCCGCGTGGGGCTGCTCGGCTGGACGCAGCTGTTCGGGGAGGTCGCGCTCCAGCGGTTCGGGGTGCGGACGCGGATGCCGAGCAAGGTCGGCAAGATCGACCACGCGCGGGCCCGCGAGCTGCGGGTGCGGCTGCGCGAGCCCCAGCAGGTCCAGGTCGACGGCGACATCATCGGCAGCGCGTACGAGATCGCTGCGCGGGTCGAGCCGCGCAGCCTGCGCGTGCGGGTCGCCGCGCCCGGGCGCGACTGACCGGGCGCGACCGCCCGGGCCCGGCCGGCGTCAGGTCGCGCGGCCCTCGCGGAGGGCGGTCACCCACTCGCGCGCGGCGTGGAAGTCGGCGTCGAACGTGCCCGGCCGCAGGTCGCCGTGCGCGTCGCCGACCCGCGGGTACGAGCCGAGGAACCGCACGTGCGGGCACACCCGGTGCAGGCCCATGAACGCCTCCGCCACGCGCTCCTCCGCGATGTGGCCCTCGACGTCGATGGAGAACGAGTAGCGCCCGAGCGCGTCGCCGATCGGCCGCGACTCGATCCGCGAGAGGTTGACCCCGCGCGTGGAGAACTGCTCGAGCATCTCGAGCAGCGCGCCCGCCTTGTTGCTCGGCAGGTGCACGACGAGCGTGGTCTTGTCCGCGCCCGTCGGCGGCGCCACCGTGCCGGGTCGGCCGACGAGGACGAACCGCGTCACGGCCCGGGTGCTGTCCGCGACGTCGGTCGCGAGCACCGCGAGCCGGTAGTGCTCGAGGGCGGCCGGCGGGATGAGCGCCGCGTCGAAGGTCAGCTCCTCCGCGGTGCTCGCGAGCAGCGCGGCGGGGGCCGTGTTCGACGTCGCCGGCACGTGCACGACGCCGGGCAGGTTGGTCCGCAGCCAGCGGCGGCACTGCGCCCACGCGTGGGGGTGCGCCGAGATCCGGCGGACGTCCGCCGTCGTCGTGCCGGGGCGGGCGGCGAGCACGAACGAGACGGGCACGACCATCTCGCGCTGGATGACGAGCGGGTCGCCCGTCGCGAGGGTGTCGAGGACCGCGGTGACGCCGCCCTCGACCGAGTTCTCGATCGCGACGACGGCGTAGTCGGCCTCGCCCGTGCGCACGGCCTCGATCGCGGACACGACGTCCGCCTGCGGCAGGTACTCCGCCTCGTCGGGGCTGACGACCTGGCGGAGGGCCGCCTCCGTGAACGTGCCGGCAGGCCCGAGGTAGGCGTACCGAGGACGCTGCTCGTCGCTCATGTCGGTCCCTCCGTCACGGGTCCTTCACCGCCCCCTGCCCGGCCGCTCACGCGCTCGCCACAGGGCCACCGCCGCACGAGCGTAGTGCGCCCTACGCTGGTCGGGTGTCCCCGTCCGCCACGCACGCGCGCCCGCCGCGCCGGCCGGCCCGGGCGGCGCGGGCGGCGGCCGTGGGCCTGGCGGTGCTCGCGGGGCTCGCCGGGCTGACGCTCGGGGCGGGGCCCGCCGCGGGCGCGGACGGCCCCGGCGACCCCGCGGCCCCGCCGCCGGTGATCCTCGTCGGCGTGACCGGCCTGCGCTGGGACGACGTGCAGACGCTCTCCACGCCGGCGCTGTGGGACCTGTCCCGGTCGGGCGCCGTCGGGCTCGTCGCCGCGCGGAGCGTGGCGAGCACCGCGTGCCCGGCCGACGGCTGGCTCGGGGTCAGCGCCGGCGCGCGCCTGGCGGACCTCGACGCCGAGGACGGCTCGTGCCGCACCCTGCGCACGCCGGCCGAGGGCGCCGCCGTGCCCGGCTGGGACGACTACCTCGTCGCCGCGGCGGACCAGCCCTACGGCGCCCGCCCCGGCCTGCTCGGCGAGGCGCTCGCGGCCGCCGGCGTCGCCGCGACCGGCATCGGCCCGGGCGCCGGCATCGCGCTCGCCGGGCCCGACGGCGTGCCGGTGGGTCCCGTCGTGCCCCGCCCGGGCTCCGCGCGCGAGCTCGGCCAGGTCGTCCGCGAGGCGCTGCGGACGTCGTCCCTCGTCGTCGTGGACGCGGGGACGGTCCGCGACACCGGGCACGCCACGCGCGACCGCGCCGGCTCCACGCCGCCCGAGCCCGGCGAGGACGAGGACACCCCCCTGCTGCCCGGCGACGACGACCAGCGCGACCCGTCCGGCGTCGACGTCATCGTCGAGCCGACCCGCGCGGAGCAGGTGCGCGCGATCGACGAGCGGCTCGACGCCGTCGTGCGCGCCAACCGCACCACCGGCGCGACGGTCCTCGTCGTCTCCCTCGCGGACTCGGGCCGCGCCCGCCTGCAGCTCGCCGCGGCGACCGGCCCGGCGCCCGGCGGCGGGGAGTACGCGCGCAGCCTGCTCACCTCGGGCTCGACCCAGCAGGCCGGCGTCGTGCAGGCGACGGACGTGACGAGCACCCTGCTGGCCCTGCTCGGCCTCGAGACTCCGGACGCGTCCGCGGGCGCCCCGCTCGTCCCGACGCGCGGCCCGGACACGGCGACGGCGCGCGTCGCCCGGCTCATCGACATCGCCACCGAGGCGCGCCAGGTGGTGCGCCTGTCCGGGTCCTACCTCACGCGGCTCGTCGTCGCGCAGGCGTTCCTCTTCGTGGCCGCGGCGATCCTGCTCACGGTGCGGGGCCGCGCCGACCGGCCGTGGCTGCGCCGCTCGCTGCACGTGCTGCGCGTCGCCGCCCTGGCGCTCGGCGCGGCACCGGTCGCGTCGTTCCTCGCCGGCCTGCTGCCGTGGTGGCGGTCGTCGCCGACGCTGTGGTTCTGGGCCCTGGTGCTCGGCTGGACGGCGGTCATCACCGTGGTCGCGCTGTGCGGGCCCTGGCGCCGGCACCTGCTGGGCCCTGCCGGCGTCGTCGCCGGGATCACCGTGGTCGTGCTCCTCGCGGACGCCGTGACCGGCTCGACGCTGGTCGTCGACGCGCCGATGGGCGCGCACCGGATCCAGGCCGCGCGCTTCTACGGCATGAGCAACCAGGCGTTCGCGCTCGTCGCGGCCGGCAGCCTCGTCGTCGCGACCGCCGTCGCCCAGGCGCTCGTGGAACGGGGCCGGCGCGCCCTCGCGACGGCGGCGGTCGCCGGCATCGGGCTCGTCACCACGGTGATCAACGGCACGCCCGGGCTGGGCAGCGACTTCGGCGGGCCGCCGGCGATCATCCTCGGGTTCGCCGTGCTCACCCTCGTCGTCAGCGGCCGGCGCGTGCGGTGGCGCACGCTGCTGCTCGTCGTCGCCGTGGCGGCGGCGATCGTCGTCGGCTTCTCCTGGCTCGACTGGCTGCGCCCGCCCGGGGAGCGCACGCACCTCGGCCGCTTCTTCGCCACCGTCATCGACGGCGGGCTGTGGCAGGTCGTCGCGCGCAAGGCGAGCGTCCACCTGCGGGTGATCACGTACTGGCGCTACGTCGTCCTGGCCCTCGGCGGCACGCTCATCACCGCGCTCGTGCTGCTCGGGCCGTGGCCGTGGCGCCGCGGCCGCCGGGCGGCGGCCCCGCTGTCGGGGCTCGAGCGCGCGACGCCGCTGCTCCGCGCGGGCATCGGGGCGGCCGGGCTGGCGCTCGGCGTCGGCTTCCTCATCAACGACTCCGGGATCGTCGTCCCGGCGACCGGCATCGCCCTCGGGGTGCCGTGCCTCGTCGCGGCCGCCGCGCAGCTCCGGCTCGCCTACCCCGGGGCCGACCCCCGGGACGGCGACGGCGTGGCGCCGGACGCCGACCGGGCCCCCGATCCCGACGCCGACCCCGCCCCCGCGGCGCAGGAGCCGGCGGGCGACCTCGTCAGTCCTCGGACCGACGCCGCGCCCGACTGACCAGGCGGCGCGCCCGGCGCGCGTTCACGGCGAGGAGCACGTCGCGGTACTGCGCGGCGCGGTGGATCTGGCCGCGCAGGTCCGTGCCCGACGGCCGGTGCCGCAGGTCGCACGGCACCTCGCGGATGCGGAAGCCCTTGGTGAGCAGGTCGATCGTAATGCCGGCCGCGACGCCCCAGCCGCGCGCGAGCGGGGTCGCGGCCTCGAACGCCTCGCGCGTGAGGCAGCGCATGCCGGACAGCGGCTGGGTGGGCGTCCAGCCCGTCATCGAGTGGATCGACCGGCGGGCCAGCCCGACGACGATCCCCCGCCCCCCGGCGCCCGGCTGCGGCGGCAGCAGCGCGATCGTCGCGTCCGCGTCGCCGTTGAGCACCGGCGGCACGAGCGGCGCGGCGTTGACCGCCGACTCGCCGAGGTCGCCGTCGAGGAACAGCAGCAGCCGCGCCGGCCCGTCCTCGACGTCGCGCATCGCGACGACCGCGGCGCCGGTCTCC
>JAAZAC010000009.1 GCA_012514545.1 Actinomycetales bacterium
CGCCCGAGCGGTCGCCCGAGCGGTCACCCCGCCGTCCCGACGGGGTCCACGCCGTCGGGCAGGGACGCGTGCGCGAGCTCCGGCTCGCTGGCGTAGGCGGGCAGGTCGAGCGACGCCGCCTCGTCGACCTCCCAGCCGAGCTTGAGCCGTTCCGCGTACTCGACGTAGGTGCGCACCTCGGGCGAGGCGTCGAGCGCGTCGCGGAGGCGCTCCGGGTCGCCGATCGCCCGCACCTCGTACGGCGGGGAGTAGATCTTGCCGTGCAGGCGCAGCACGTTGCCCACGCAGCGGAAGGCCGACGTCGCGATGACGCGCTCGCCCTGCAGCGTCATCGCCTCCGCGCCGCCGGCCCACAGCGCGTTGATGACGGCCTCGAGGTCCTGCTGGTGGACGACGAGGTCGTCGTTCGTCACCCAGTCGGGGCGGGGGCCGGTCGGGTCCGCGTCCCAGAGGCGCACCACGATGCCCGGACCCGTCACCGCGACGCGGCCGGCGGCGAGCGCGGTGAGCTCGAGGAGCTCGGGGTCGGCGGCGGGGATCCGGTCGTTCTCACCCGTGAGGGCGTCGACCTCGGCGCGGAGCTGCACGATCTCCTCCTCGAGCTCGGCGACGCGCGCCGCCTCCGCCTCGTAGAGGCCCGCGAGGTCCTGGGGCTGGCGGGCGTCGACCCCGCCGGTGAGGCGCGCGTTCGCGAAGAACAGCACCATGGCGAGCGCGAGCACGACCCCGACGCCGATGGACGACCAGCCGCGGGACGCAGCCGGTCGGCGCGCGCGCCGGTCCACCATCGCTGCGTGCTCCCTTCGCCGGACAGGCCGCCCGGCCCTGCCCACTACGCTAGACGACGGACCGCGCGACCCCGTGCCGCGCGCCCACCCACGTCTGCGTCAGGAGAGACCCGTGCCCGAGTCCCGCAACCGCAAGAAGGTCGCGTACACCCCGCCGCCGGCGAAGGCGGAACCGAAGCCGAACCCGAAGTGGTGGGCGCCGGTGATGGTCGGGCTCATGGTGTTCGGGCTCGTGTGGGTGGTCGTCACCTACATCCTGAGCGCGAGGTACCCGGTGCCGGGCATCGGCAACTGGAACCTCGCCATCGGCTTCGCGATCATGCTGGCCGGCTTCACCATGACGATGCGCTGGCGCTGAGCCGGCGCCCGCAGCTCGCTCGCGCACGCGTCGTCGTGAAGGGTTCCGTTCGCCCTGCGGAAGGAACCCTTCACGTTCCGTCCCGTGCCGTGCTGCGCCCGACGTCGCTCCGCGGTCGGGGGAATCACACCGGTGTAGTTATCCACAGAGTTCTCCACCCCTGGGGACCACCGGGCCGCGAACGAATCACACCAGTGTAGTTACCCACAGGTTTGTGCACTGCCTGGGGACGACGAAGCGGCCCGGGGGACGACCGCGACGACGGCGCGGCACGGCCAGGAGCGGACCGGCGTCGGGCACAGGCGCGCTGCGGGGCCCGGCTCAGACGGCGGCGTATGTGCCGACCGCCAGCACCACGAGCAGCGCGGCCACGACCAGCACGCCCGCCACGTGGAACACCGCGCGCCGGCGCCGCGGTGCATACGCGTACACCGCGCCCACCGCCAGGCCCGTGATCAGGCCGCCCACGTGCCCCTCCCATGAGATGCCCGGCACGACGAAGCCGAGCACCAGGTTGAGGCCCAGGATCACGAGCACGCCGCTCATGTCCCCGCCGAACCGCCGCTGGATGACGACCAGCGCGCCGAACAGCCCGAAGATGCCGCCCGACGCGCCCAGGTGCGCGGTGACCCACTCCCGCGTGAACGGCTCCGCGAGGAGCAGCACCATGACGTTCCCGCCCGCGACGGCCAGCACGTACAGCGCGAGGAACCGCCACCGGCCGAGCACCCGCTCCAGGGCGGGCCCGATCATCCACAGGGCGACCATGTTGAACAGGATGTGCGTCAGCCCGAACGAGCCGCCGGTGGCGTGCGCGAGCGCCGCGGACAGGAACCGGTAGGGCTCCACCTCGCCGCCCGCGGGCCAGAACCACAGCACCTCCGTCCACGCGTCGCCGACGACGAGCTGGACGAGGAAGCTCGCCAGCGTCACGCCGAGGACCGTCAGCGTGACGAGAGGCGGCCCGTCGCGCACGACGGCGCCGAAGACCGTGCGCCGCTCGGGCGCCACCCGCACCGCCTCGCGCACGCAGTCCACGCAGTGCACGCCGACGGCGGCGGGCCGCTGGCACTCGGGGCAGACCGGCCGGCCGCACCGCTGGCACCGCACGTACGCCACGCGGTCCGGGTGGCGGGGGCACACCGGCGGCTCGGGGACGGGCCCGCCCGGCGCGCCCGGGTCGGGGAGGCTCACGCCCGCGTCACCCCTCGGTCACTCCTCGACGTCGATCGAGGTGATCGTCACGTCCTGCACGGGCCGGTCGCCGGGGCCCGTGGGCGTGGTGGCGATCGCGTCGACGACGGCGCGGCTCGCGTCGTCGGCCACGCGGCCGAAGATCGTGTGCTTGCCGTCGAGCCACGGCGTCGGGGCCACCGAGATGAAGAACTGGGAGCCGTTCGTCCCGCCGATGCGGCCCGTGATCGGGTCACGCTGCTTGCCGGCGTTCGCCATGGCGAGCAGGTACGGCTGGTCGAAGGACAGCTCGGGGTGGATCTCGTCGTCGAACTGGTAGCCCGGGCCGCCCCGGCCGGTCCCGAGCGGGTCGCCGCCCTGGATCATGAAGCCGGCGATCACGCGGTGGAACACCACGCCCGAGTAGAGCGGGTCGGTGCGGCGCTCCCCCGTCGCGGGGTCGGTCCACTCCTGGGTGCCCGTGGCGAGTCCGACGAAGTTGCGGACCGTCCTCGGCGCGTGGTGGGGCAGGAGCTCGACGCGGATGTCGCCGGCGGTCGTGTGCAGGGTCGCGAGCATGACGGCCATCCTTGCACGCGCGCCAGGGTGCGCCGTCGGGCCGCGTGGCCGCCGGGTGATCATCGCCCGGCAGGGGAGCAGGCCCAGGGCAACGGTGGCAGCATGGGAGACGACGGCAGGTTCGCTGTCGGCCCCTCGACGTCCAGGAGATGCTGATGCCCGATCGCCTCCGAGGTTCCCGTACGACGCTCGACGCCGACCGCCTGAAGTCCCAGGCGGCGCAGGTGGGCGCCCGGCTGTCCGACGCGTCGGTCCGCGCCGGCCAGGCGGCCGAGACGCTCGCGACCCAGGCCCGGGAGGCCGCGCTCACCGCCAAGGAGTGGGCGGCCCCGCGGGCGGAGAAGGCGTGGCGCGAGGGCAAGCGGGCGGCCGCGCCGAAGATCGAGGCCGCCGCGGCCAACGCCATCCCGCTCGTCGACAAGGGGCACGACAAGCTCGTCGACGAGATCCTGCCGAAGCTCGTCGCCGCGGTGACCGCCGCGGCCAGCGCGGCCGCCGTCGGCGCGGACAAGGCCCGCGACCTCGCGGACGCGAAGCTGGTCGAGCTCGCGCACATCGCCCCCGAGCCGCCGAGGCGGCGGACCGGGGCGGCCATCTTCTGGACGATCGCCGGGCTCGCGGTGGCCGGCGCGGTGGTCGCCGTCTTCCGGCGGCGCCGGGTGACGACCGACCCCTGGGCCGAGGAGCCCTGGGAGGAGGCCGAGGCCGACCTCGAGGCCCGCGCCGCCGAGGCGCGCGCCGCGTTCGAGACCGCGGAGCCGACGACGGCGGAGCTCACCGGGGACGCCGCGACCGCCGCCGTCGACGCCGCCGCGGCTGAGGCTGCGGGGACGGCGGAGGCCGAGGCCCAGGCGGCCGCCGCGACCACGACCGAGAAGCTCGGCGAGTCCGGCGAGGCCGCGAAGCCGCGGCGCACGTCGACCACCCGCACGGGCACGCGCCGCAAGACCGGCACCGGCACCGCCGCGGCGAAGCCCGCCACGAGC
>JAAZAC010000010.1 GCA_012514545.1 Actinomycetales bacterium
CTCGGCGCCCCCGAGGACGGCCTCGCCGCCCTGCTCCCGACGGCGGGCGGCAGCGACGCGCTGGAGCGGCCGTGAACGAGCCGCTCACCTACGCCGCCGCCGGCGTCGACACCGCCGCGGGCGACCGCGCCGTGGAGCTCATGCGCGCCGCGGTCCGGGCGACGCACGACGCGCGGGTCCTCGGCGGCGTCGGGGGCTTCGCGGGCCTCTTCGACGCCTCCGCCCTCACCCGCTACCGGCGGCCCCTGCTGGCCACCTCCACCGACGGCGTCGGCACGAAGGTCGCCATCGCGCAGGCGATGGACGTGCACGACACGATCGGCTACGACCTCGTCGGCATGGTCGTGGACGACATCGTCGTCGTCGGGGCGGAGCCCCTCGTCATGACGGACTACATCGCGACCGGCCGGGTCGTGCCGGAGCGGGTCGCCGCCATCGTGCGCGGCATCGCGGAGGCGTGCCGGGAGACGGGGACGGCGCTCGTCGGCGGGGAGACCGCGGAGCACCCGGGCCTCCTCGGGCCCGACGAGTACGACCTCGCCGGGGCCGTGACCGGCGTCGTCGAGGCGGACGCGGTGCTCGGCCCGGAGCGCGTGCGGGCGGGCGACGTGCTCGTCGGCATGGCATCGAGCGGGCTGCACTCGAACGGCTACTCGCTCGTGCGGGCGGTGATCGGGTCGGCCGGCTGGGCGCTCGACCGGCACGTGGACGAGCTCGGCCGGACGCTCGGGGAGGAGCTCCTCACGCCGACGCGCCTCTACGCGCGCCCGTGCCTCGACCTCGCCGCCGACCCCGACGCGCAGGTGCACGCGTTCAGCCACGTCACCGGGGGCGGGCTCGCCGCGAACCTCGCGCGCGTGCTGCCGGCCGGCCTGCTCGCCGAGGTCGACCGGTCGACGTGGGTCGTCCCCCCTGTCTTCACCCTCCTCCAGCACCTCGGGGACGTGCCCTGGCCCGACCTGGAGGCCACCCTCAACCTCGGCGTGGGGATGGTCGCCGTCGTCGGGCCCGACGGCGTGGCCCCGACCATCGCGACGCTCGCGGCGGCCGGGATCCCCGCGTGGGTCCTCGGCCGGGTCACCCACGACGACGACGCGCACGCCGCCCACCTCGTCCGCGGGACGAAGGGCGTGCAGGGCGGAGCCGTCCTCCTCGAGGGTGACTACCGGACGACCTGAGCCGTCAGCCCTCGTCCTCCGCCCAGTCGTCGTCGTCCTCGTCCACGGGGGTGGTGCTGTCGGTGGCGACGCCGCCGCGCTTGAGCTCCTGCTCGAGGGCCCGGTAGTCCGTGGCCGGCGTGTAGTACTTCAGCTCACGGGCAACCTTGGTCTGCTTTGCCTTCTGACGGCCGCGCCCCATGGCATCGACCCCCTCATACGTGGAAGCGGGGCGGCACCGTGCTCACACGTGCGGCCCCGGGGTGCTGGTTTCGTCGAACAACGGTACATCGTGCGACGGCCCTCCCGCGACCGGCCCGGCGGGCGGGTGCGTTCGTGGCGTAAATCACACGCATTCTTTACCTTTTCTCCACGTCGACGGGTTCCGCATCGGGGCGCGGTCCGGCACCGGGATCCGCTGCCCGAGCGCGGTGAAGATGCCCGATCCGCGCAATACCCGACGGGCGTGATCAACTACCCGCGACACGCCGACTTGTCCGATGTGCGTCAGTTAGAGGACCCTGTCACGATGGAGGGACTCCGGCGTACACCCGGAGGACACGCTCGGCGGAAGGGAGGGGCCGTGAACCCCCGACAGAGCGACGCGGAGACTCTGCTCACCCCGTCCGAGGTGGCAGCCCTGTTCCGCGTCGACCCAAAGACGGTCACGAGATGGGCAAAGGCCGGCAAGATCTCGTCGATCCGCACCCTCGGCGGGCACCGCCGCTACCGCGAGTCCGAGGTCAAGAAGCTGCTGCACGGCGTGCCTGGGCAGCGCGACGCCGAGGCCTGACCCTCGACCTCCCGCGTCGCCGCGTCCCGAGACGTGGCGGCGCGGGAGACCCATCGCTCCCTCGACCGCCATGTCCGACGGCCGCCAGCGGCCGTCGGGACCCTCCGTGACAATGGCGGGGTGACGACGACCGCGCCCCGCCTCGGCGACCACCTCGCCGCCGACGCGCCGCGCCGCGGCCTGCGGGACTCCTTCCCCGACCGCGAGGCCGCCTACCGCGCCGTCAGCTCGCGGGACCCGCGCTTCGACGGGCGCCTCTTCGTCTGCGTGCTCAGCACCGGGGTCTACTGCCGGCCGTCCTGCCCGTCGCGGACGCCGCGACCCGAGAACTGCGTCTTCCACCGCTCCGCGGCGGCGTGCGTCGCGGCCGGCTTCCGCGCGTGCCGCCGGTGCCGGCCCGACGCCCAGCCGGGCACGCGCGACTGGGACGTCGACGGCCACCTCGCCGCGCGCGCCGTGCGCCTCGTCGAGGCCGGCGTGGTCGACGACGAGGGCGTCGCGGGCCTCGCCCGGCGCCTCGCCGTGAGCCCGCGGCACCTGCACCGCGTGCTCGTGGCGCAGCTCGGCGCCGCGCCGGCGGACCTCGCCCGCACCCGTCGCGCCCAGGCCGCGCGGGCGCTCGTCGAGGACACCGACCTGCCCATGGCCGACGTCGCGTTCGCGGCCGGGTTCCGCAGCGTCCGGCAGTTCAACGCCGTCATGCGCGCCCACCTCGGCGCCCCGCCGTCGTCGCTGCGCCGACGCACCCGCCGCCCGACCGCCGACGGCCTCGAGGTGCGGCTCGGCCACCGCGCGCCGTTCGCGGCGGAGCCGTGGCTCGCGCACGTCGCGGCGCGGGCCGTGCCGGGGCTCGAGGTCGCCGACGGCGCCATGGTCCGCCGCGTCGTGCCGGGCCGCGCCGGCCCGGTGCTCGTCGAGGTCCGCACGGACGCGATGACGGCGCGGATCGTGGTGGCCTCGCTCGCGGACCTCACCCGCACCGTCGGCCGGCTGCGCCGCTGGCTCGACCTCGACGCCGATCCCCTCCGCGTGGACGAGGCCCTCGCCACCGACCCGCTGCTCGCCCCGCTCGTCGCGGCCCGGCCGGGCCTGCGCGTGCCCGGCACGGTGGACGGCGGCGAGCTCGCGATGCGCGCGGTGCTCGGCCAGCAGGTCTCCGTCGCGGCGGCGCGCACGATGGCGGCGCGCCTCGTCGCCGCGCTCGGCTCGCCCACGCCGTGGGGCCTCGTCGCCTTCCCGACGCCGGCCGCCGTCCGCGCCGCGGGCCCCGACGCCCTGCGCGCGCTCGGCCTCACCGAGTCCCGCGCCCGCGCCCTGCACGCCCTCGCCTCGGCGCTCGACGACGGCCTCGACCTCGGGCCGGGGGCCGACCGCGAGGTGGCCCGCGCCGCCCTGGGCGACCTGCCCGGCGTCGGGCCGTGGACGGTGGAGTACGTCGCCCTGCGCGCGCTCGGCGACCCCGACGCCTTCCCGGCGCACGACCTCGTGCTGCGCCGCGCGCTCGGCGTGGACTCGCCGCGCGAGGCGCTCGCCCGCGCGGAGCGCTGGCGGCCGTGGCGGGGCTACGCCACCCAGCACCTGTGGACCCGGACCGTGGAGGACAGATGATCGTCGCGAGCACCGTCGCGAGCACCGTCGAGACGCCCGTGGGTGACCTGTCGCTCGCGGTCGGGCCGGACGGCGTCGTCCGCCGGGCGCTCTTCGGCCCGGTCGACCTCATGGGCCCCGACGTGCCCGTGGTCGCGCCCGAGGAACTGCCGGGCGGCGTCGTCGACGCGTTGGCCCGCTACTGGGCGGGTGACCTCGCCGCCCTCGACGAGGTGCCGGTGGCTCAGCCGGGCGGGCCCTTCCGGCAGGCCGCCTGGGCGGCGATGCGCTCGATCCCGCCGGGCACGACCGTCACCTACTCCCGCCTCGCCGCGATGGCGGGCCGCCCGACGGCGGTGCGCGCGGCCGGGTCGGCGTGCGCCCGCAACCTCGTGGCGCCGTTCGTCCCGTGCCATCGCGTGGTCCGGGCGGACGGTTCGCTCGGCGGCTATGCCTACGGCCTCGACGTCAAGCGGGCCCTGCTCGCGCACGAGCAGGCGCGCGTCTAGAGCTTCCTGACGATCGTCGACACGACGGCCGCCGCGACCGCCGCGGCGGCGCCGAGCACGATCCAGCCGGTGCGGGTGGGCTCGGGCTCGTCCGCGGGCCGGACCTCGCCGGTCACCTTGCGCCTGAGCTCGCGCAGGGCGACCTTCGCCTCGTCGAGGGCGTTCTGCGCCTGGGTCTTGGGGTTGAGCCGGTCGGACAGCTCGTCCACGGTGGCGCGGAGCTCGGCGCGGGTGCGCGCGATGTCGGCCTCGAGCTGGGCCTTGGCGTCGGTGCTCATGCGGATGCGTCCTCCTTGGCGAGGCCCTGGCGGACGGCCTCGACGTCGAGTCTGATGTTCGCCTGGGCGCGCTCGGGCACGGGCGGGGAGCTCTTCTCGAGCGCGCGCTTGCCGAGGAACACCATCAGCCCGGCCACGAGGAGGATCGCCACGAAGACGATGAGCGCGGCCAACCAGGCGGGCAGCCCCTCGGCGATGCCGAGGATGATCGTCGCGATGAGGACGCCGGTCGCCCAGAACGCCAGGACGCCCGCCCCCACGAAGAGCCCGATCCCGAGCCCGGCGTGCTTCGCCTTCTCGGCCATCTCGGCCTTGGCGAGCTCGATCTCGTGCCGGATGAGCGTCGAGAGCTTCTCCGAGAGCGTCGAGACGAGGTCGCCGATGCTGGGCTTGCCGTCCCTGCGACCGTCCGTCCGGTCAGTGCTCGTGGTCACGTCATCACGCCCTTCGTGAGGCCCGCTGTGGCGCCGACGGGCCCGTTCGGGGCCGGCGCACGTGTCATTCTCTGCCACAGCAAACCCGCGCGCAGGCCGTTGGGCAACGGGAGTCGCCCCGCACACGTCCCCACCCGCGGCATCCCGACCGCGCGGGCCACCCGCCGCTCACGCGACGAACAGCAGCTCCTCGTCCCGGCCCGGCTCACCTGGCGGTCGCGCCGCCGGCGCGCCCCGCACCTCACTCACCTTCTCGTCCGCCGCGCCTCCGGGCGGCTCACCCACCCTCTCGTCCGCGCCTCCGGGCGGCCCGCTCGCTCCCCAGCGGGGCGCCTCTCCTGACGGCCCGCCGTCGGGAGACCCCGCGACCACGCCCCCGGCCCGGCGCGCGACGACGTACGCCACCCCGCGCCCGGTCGCCGTGCGCTCTGCCGACGTGGCAGCCCGGCGCACGAGCGTGAGGTCCTGGCGGTGCACCTCGTGGTGGTGGAACGAGCAGAGGAGGGCTCCGTTCTCCACGGACGTCTCGCCGAGGTCCCGCTCCCACCAGCGGATGTGGTGCACCTCGCACCACCGCGCGGGCACCGGGCAACCCGGCCACGCGCACCCCCGGTCTCGGGCGATCACGGCCCGTCGCTGGCTCCCGGTGTACGGGCGGACGGCGCGCCCGAGGTTGAGCGGCTCGTCCGCCGCGTCCATGACGAGCCGGGTCAACTCGCAGTCGCACAGCGCCCGCGCGACCTCGCTCATCGGGACCGGCGTGCCGTCCTCGAGCGTCACGGGCGGCACCGTCGCGGCCCCGCCGTGCCCCGCGCCCACGCCCGCGCCCGCGGCCCCGGCCCCGCCCGCGGCCGACGCGTCGCGGTACGCCGCCCGGAGCGCGGCCCACGTCTCTTCCGACATGAGGAACGAGACGTGCGGGCGCACCGAGGCGCCGGGCTTCGTCTCCGGCAGGGCCAGGACCGTCTCCGCGAGGGCGTCGAGCGCGTCGGCGCGGCGCTGCTCGGGGGAGCGGTCGTCGTCGGCGGCGGGCCGCGGCGTCAGCGCCTCGAGCGCGAGGCGGAGCCGGTGCCCGGCCATCGCGTCGAGCCGGCCGCTGATCCGGGTGCCGTCCGGGGCGTCCACGACGTGCAGGAACCGCCCCGCGCGCTGCGCCTGGTGCGTGCGCTCGAGCTGCGCCGCGTCCACCGTCGCGGCCCACGTGTCCATCGCGCGCGCGAACCGCCCGGCGTCGAGCTGCCGCGCCATCGTGAGGACCTGCTCGCGCCCCTCCGCGCTGGACAGCGCCGTGCGCACCGCCGTCGAGCCGCGCGCCACCACCTTCCCGACGACGTCCACGTGCACGACGCTCACCTCGCCCGCCACGGTCGCCTCGCGCAGGGCGGGCATGTCGGCGAGCGTGGTCGCCCGCCGCTCCTCGGTGATGGCGGCGCCCCGCCCGGCCCTCGACGTCCGCCCTCGCCACGCGGCGAACGACGGGTCGCCCGAGCCGCGCCAGGAGCCGGCGTCCCGCTCCGCGAGGAGGACCGCCGAGCGCGCCGCGGTGAGTGCCGCGAGCGTCCGGTCGAGCCCCTCCAGCGCTCGACGACGGCGGGCCGGATCCCAGGCGCGCGCCTCCTCGGCGGCCTGCTCGGCGGCGAGCACCGCGTCGCGCAGCGCGCGATCCAGTGCGTCTCCCTGCCGCTCGGTCATCGCCCGGCCTGCCCGCCTCCGTCGATTCGAACTGATGTTCGAAAGATTACCACCCGAGGACGGAACGGACAATCCGCCCACGGCGAACGGTGGAGGGGTGTGGCGGTAGCCGCGGCCGTCGTGCGGTCGCGCCGTCGTGCGGCTGCGCCGTCGGGCGGCTGCGCCGTCGTGCGCGGCAGCTCATGCGCCGGCGCCCCACCGTGCGCCGCCGCGCCGTCGCGCCGGCCCGCCGTCGGGCGGGCGAAGGAGAACGCCCCCGGACACGACGAACGCCCCGCCTCAC
>JAAZAC010000097.1 GCA_012514545.1 Actinomycetales bacterium
CGCCGCGGCCACGGCGGCGTGCCGAGCCGCCGGCGCCGGTCGACGCGCCGACCCTGTTCTGACGGCGGGCCGGGCGGTCCGGGGCGACCCGCGGGCCGCCACTAGACTCGTGGGGCCCGCGCCGCCCCCGACGGTGGCGCCCGACGACTCCCGCTGGAAGGACCTCCGTGCTGCGCACCCACGACGCCGGCTCCCTGCGAGCCGAGCACATCGGCCAGACCGTGACGCTCGCCGGCTGGGTCGACCGGCGCCGGGACCACGGCGGGGTCGCCTTCATCGACCTGCGCGACGCGTCGGGCCTGGCCCAGGTGGTCATCCGCGACGAGGCGGTCGCGCACGGCCTGCGCGCCGAGTACGTGATCCAGGTGACCGGCGTCGTCCAGCGGCGGCCGGAGGGCAACGAGAACCCCAACCTCGCCACCGGCGAGATCGAGGTGCCCGCGGACAAGGTCGTCGTGCTCAACGAGTCCGCGCCGCTGCCGTTCCAGGTGTCGCACGCGGTCGAGGAGCCGATCGGCGAGGAGGTCCGCCTCAAGTACCGCTACCTCGACCTGCGCCGCCCGGGGCCCGCGCACGCGTTGCGCCTGCGCGCCAAGGCGAACGCCGCGGCCCGCCGGGTGCTCGACGCCCGGGGCTTCGTCGAGGTCGAGACGCCGACGATGACGCGCTCCACGCCGGAGGGCGCCCGCGACTTCATCATCCCCGCGCGCCTCGCGCCGGGCTCCTGGTACGCGCTGCCGCAGTCGCCGCAGCTCTTCAAGCAGCTGCTCATGGTCGCGGGGCTCGAGCGGTACTACCAGATCGCCCGCTGCTACCGGGACGAGGACTTCCGCGCGGACCGGCAGCCGGAGTTCACCCAGCTCGACGTCGAGATGAGCTTCGTCGAGCAGGACGACGTCATCGAGGTCGCCGAGGAGGTCCTCGTCGCGCTGTGGGACCTCATCGGCTACCGCATCTCCACGCCGATCCCGCGCATGACGTACGCGGAGGCCATGGCCCGCTACGGCACCGACAAGCCGGACCTGCGGTTGGGCCTCGAGCTCGTCGACCTCACGGAGTACTTCAAGGACACCCCGTTCCGCGTGTTCCAGGCGCCGTACGTGGGTGCCGTCGTCCAGCCGGGCGGCGCGACCACCCCGCGGCGCGGGTTCGACGCGTGGCAGGACTGGGCCAAGCAGCGCGGCGCGCGCGGCCTCGCGTACGTCACGGTGGGCGAGGACGGCGAGCTCGGCGGGCCGGTCGCCAAGAACATCTCCGACGCCGAGCGGGCCGGGCTCGTCTCGGCCGTGGGCGCGCAGCCCGGCGACGCGGTGTTCTTCGCGGCGGGCAAGCCGTCCGAGGCCCGGGCGCTGCTCGGCGCCGCGCGCCTGGAGATCGGGCGCCGTGGCGGCCTCATCGACGAGGACGCGTGGTCGTTCGTGTGGGTCGTCGACGCCCCGCTGTTCAAGCCCGCCGGCGAGGACGACGACGTCGCGGTCGGCTCCGGGAAGTGGACCGCCGTGCACCACGCCTTCACCTCGCCGAACCCGGAGTGGATCGACAGGTTCGAGGAGGACCCGGGCAACGCCCTGGCATACGCCTACGACATCGTCTGCAACGGCAACGAGATCGGTGGCGGGTCCATCCGTATCCACCGCCGCGACGTGCAGTAACGGATCTTCCGCGTCATGGGCATCGGGCCCGAGGAGGCGCAGGAGAAGTTCGGCTTCCTCCTCGACGCGTTCCAGTACGGCGCCCCGCCGCACGGCGGCATCGCGTTCGGCTGGGACCGGATCGCGGCGCTGCTCACGCGCTCGGACTCGATCCGCGAGGTCATCGCCTTCCCGAAGTCGGGCGGCGGCTACGACCCGCTCACCGGCGCGCCGGCGCCCATCTCGCCGGAGCAGCGCAGGGAGGCCGGCGTGGACGCTGTGCCGGAGAAGAAGCCGGAGCCGGAGAAGAAGCCGGAGCCGGAGAAGAAGCCGGAGCCGGAGAAGAAGCCGGAGCCGGGGAAGAAGCCGGAGCCGGGGAAGAAGCCGGAGCCGGGGAAGAAGCCGGAGTAGCGAGGCTCGTCCCGTGGCGGCGTCACCACCGGCGCGGGACGTCCTCCACCCCGCTGAGCCCGCGGTGCGGCGGCGCCGCCGTGTCGGCGCCCTCGACGCGGGGCAGGCCCGCGGCCAGCCGCGCACCCTCCTCGGCGGCCCGCCGCACGGCCGCGACCCGGCGCCACGCGCCGCGGAGCACGGGGACCGCGACCCCGACCGCGGCGACCAGCAGCAGGTAGACGACCATGCCCCGCCGGTCGGGGACGCCCCCGATGTCGAGCGCCGCGACCGCGAGGACCAGCAGGTACGCGACGACCGCGCCCGCGGCCACGGAGAGCCACTGCGCGCGGCGGACGGCGACCGCCACCGGCGACTCCCGCCCGCCGCGCGGCATGGCGGCGCGCACGAGCGCGAAGGCCAGGACCGTCCCGGTCACGAGGTTGAGCAGCAGGCGGAGCATCGCGATCAGTGCGCGAGCCCGGCGCGCTCGTGCAGCCGGCGCAGCCAGCGCGGAGCCCACCAGTTCGCGCGCCCGAGCAGCGTCATCGTCGCGGGCACGAGGAGCATCCGCACGAGCGTCGCGTCGATGAGCACGGCGACGGCGAGCGAGAAGCCGACCTCCTTGATGACGAGGAGCTCGCCGAACACGAAGCCGGTGAAGACCACGATGATGATCGCCGCCGCGGACGTGATGATCCGCGCCGAGCGCTGCAGGCCGAGGCGCACCGCCGTGTCGTTGTCGTGACCGGCGTCGTGCATCTCCTTGATGCGCGACAGCAGGAAGACCTCGTAGTCCATCGACAGGCCGAACGCGAACGCCACGACCAGGGCGACCACGTACGTCTCGATGCCGCCCGTGGCGACGAAGCCGAGCGCGTCGGCGAGGTGCTCCTGCTGGAACGCCCACACGAGCACGCCCAGCGTGGCCGACAGCGACAGCACGTTCGTGAGCAGCGCCTTGATCGGCACGAGCACGGACCCGGTCATGAGGAACAGCAGGAGCAGCGTCGCCACCGCGACGACGCCCACCGCCCACCACATGCGGTCTTGCAGGGCGGTGACGAAGTCGATCTGGTTGGCGGCCTGCCCGGTGACGAGCACGGGGAACGGCGCGCCGAGGTCGCGAACCTCCCGGACGACGTCGGAGGCCACCCGCCCGCCGGGGTCCGCCGAGTCGGGACGCACGCCGAGGTAGACGTACGGGCCGAGCGCCTCGGGCGGGTCGACGGAGGCGACGCCGTCGAGGCGGGCCACGCGCGCGCTCCACGCGCCGACCTCCTCGAGCGTGCCCTGGGCGACGACGTGCACGGCCGCGCTGGACGAGCCGGGGTACTGCTCGGCGATGTGCGCCAGGAAGGCGCGTTGGTCCGACTCCCGGGGGAGCAGCTCGATCGTGGAGTTGCGCAGGGCGAGGTCCGCGATCGGCGCCGCCAGGACGCCGAGGACCAGCAGCGAGCCGCCCAGCACCCGCCACGGGCGGTGCTGCACCCAGGCGGCGAGGGTGCTGAAGACGCCCTCGGCGCGGCTGACGTCGCCGGTCCGGGCGACGACCGCCCGCACGCCGGGCACCCTCGCGAGCAGGCCGGGCCGCACCAGCCGACGTCCGGCGAGCCGGAGCCCGGCCGGGACCAGGGTGATCGCGGTCACCAGTGCGAACGCGACGACGGCCGCGCTCGTCGCGCCGAACGCCCGCAGGATCTCCGGCTCGAACACGATGAGCCCGCAGACGGCGATCGCGATCGTCAGGGCCGAGAAGGTGACCGTCCGCCCGGCGGTGCGCATCGTCGTCCGCAGCGCCGTCTCGACGGCACCGTCCCCGCGCCGACGACGCACGGACGCGCCGTCGTCGGCGGCCACGAGGGTGGTGAGCTCCTCCCGGAAGCGGGAGACGACGAGCAGGCCGTAGTCGATCGAGAGGCCCAGGCCGAGGACGGTGACGACGTTGACGACGCTGGCGTCCATCTCGATCACGTAGGACAGCGCGTGGACGGAGCCGAGGCCCGCGGCGATCGAGACGAGCGCGCCGAGCATCGGCATGGCGGCGGCGAGGAACCCGCCGAACACCAGCACCATGACGGCCAGCGCCACGGGCAGCGCGATGGCCTCGCCCGTCCGCAGGTCCTGTCGCACCTGGCCCGTGATCTCGTCGACGATGAGCGACGTCCCGCCCACGAGGCCCGTGACCGTGCGCGAGGGGGTCGAGAGCTCGGCGGGCGCGGCGCGCAGGAGGCGTTCGACGTCGGACAACGCGGCGGACTCGACGGACCCGGCGAGCCCGCGCTCCAGCTCGACGACCACGAGGAAGCCGTCGCCGTCCGCGGCCACGAGCGGGGCGGCCGCCGGGCTCGCCGGGCCGTCGGGCAGCAGGTACGGGTCGATGACGGAGGCCACGCCCGGCACCGCGAGGAGGTCGGCCCGCAGCCGGCCCACGTCGCCCGCGAGGTCCGTGCGGCGCGGGTCCACGCCGACGACGGCGAGCGTCAGGCTCGGGCCGGACGTGGACTGCGCGGCGAGGATCTCGCCGGCCCGGTCGCTCTCGGAGCCGGGCACGGACGGGGCGCCGGTGGTCAGGCGGCCGAACACCGACTCGCCGCCGACGCCGAGGACCGCCAGCGCGAAGCACGCACCGGCCAGCACGAGCCAGACGAGGATGGTGGTCCGCGGCCGGCGCGCGACGGCGCGGCCCAGGGAGTCGAACACGACCGCAGCATCCCAGGTCCGGGGCCCGCGAGGCACATCGACCGGGCACGAGTCGCCGGCGTCCGGCGTCGGCGGGCGTGCGTAGGCTGCGGCCATGGACCTCTTCGACGCCGTCGGCTCGACGGCGGAGGGCCTTCCCGACGTCGGCGCCTCCGCGCCGCTCGCGGTGCGCATGCGCCCCCGGACGCTCGACGAGGTCGCCGGCCAGGACCACCTGCTCGAGCCCGGCTCCCCGCTGCGGCGGCTCGTCGAGCCGGCGGACGAGACCGCGCGGCGGGCGGCGCCGTCGTCGGTCGTCCTCTGGGGGCCGCCCGGCACGGGGAAGACGACGCTGGCCTACCTCATCGCGACGTCCTCCGGCCGACGGTTCGTCGAGCTCTCCGGCGTCGCGTCCGGCGTGAAGGAGGTGCGCGCCGTCGTCGCCGACGCGCGGCGGCGGCTGGTCACGGGCGGGCCGGAGACGGTGCTGTTCATCGACGAGGTGCACCGGTTCTCCACGACGCAGCAGGACGCGCTCCTGCCCGCCGTGGAGAACCGCTGGGTGACGCTCGTGGCGGCGACGACGGAGAACCCGAGCTTCTCCGTGACGGCGCCGCTGCTCTCGCGGTCGCTGCTGCTCACCCTGCGCCCGCTCACCGACGACGACGTGCGCGGCCTCGTCCGGCGCGCCCTCGCCGACGAGCGGGGGCTGGCCGGGGCAGTGGCCCTCGCGGACGACGCCGAGGCACACCTCGTGCGGCTGGCCGGCGGGGACGCGCGGCGCGCGCTGACGATCCTCGAGGCCGCCGCGGGCGCCGCGCTCGAGGGCGCCGGGGCAGCCGCGGCGGGAGCGACGGGGGAGGCGCCGGACGACGACGGGCCCGCCGTCGTCGACCTGGCGACCGTGGAGCGGGCCGTCGACGTCGCCGCCGTGCGCTACGACCGGGCGGGCGACCAGCACTACGACGTCGCGAGCGCCTTCATCAAGTCCATGCGGGGCTCCGACGTCGACGCCGCCCTGCACTACCTCGCGCGGATGGTCGTGGCGGGGGAGGACCCGCGGTTCATCGCGCGGCGCATCGTCATCGCGGCGGCGGAGGAGGTCGGGATGGCCGACCCGTCGGCGCTGCGCACCGCCGTCGCGGCGGCCCAGGCCGTGCAGCTCATCGGCATGCCGGAGGCGCGGATCGTCCTCGCGGAGGCCGTCATCCACGTGGCGACGGCGCCGAAGTCCAACGCCGCGTACGTCGCGGTGGACCGGGCGATCGCGGACGTGCGCGCGGGCAAGGCCGGCCCGGTGCCCGCCCACCTGCGGGACACGCACTACCCGGGCGCGGAGCGCCTCGGGCACGGCGCGGGGTACCGGTACGCGCACGACGAGCCGCACGGCGTCGCGCGCCAGCAGTACGCCCCGGACGAACTCGTCGGCGTGCGCTACTACGAGCCGTCCGACCGCGGCCACGAGCGCGAGGTCGCGGCGCGGCTCGAGCGCGTGCGCCAGATCCTGCACGGCGACTGACGGCGGGGCCCCGCCCGCGCGTGGGGTAAGATCTCCCGGTCGCCCGCTCGGGCGACCACCCTGGGGACCTCAGCCAGCACCACCGAAGGTCGGTCCCACTCCCGCCGGAGACCCCTCCGCTCGCGGGACGTGCCCAACGACAGGAAGAACAGCACATCGTGTCCTCCGTGACCCGTTCGCGCCGTCAGGTGCGACTCTCCCGGGCCCTCGGCCTGCCCCTCACCCCGAAGGCCGTCCGCCACTTCGAGAAGCGGCCCTACCCGCCGGGCGAGCACGGCCGCGCCCGCCGCCGGACCGAGTCCGACTACGCCGTCCGGCTCCGCGAGAAGCAGCGCCTCCGCGCGCAGTACGCCCTGCGCGAGAAGCAGATGGCGCGCGCGTTCGAGGCCGCGAAGAAGGCCTCCGGCCAGACCGGCGAGAACCTCATCGAGGTCCTCGAGACCCGCCTCGACTCGCTCGTGCTGCGCGCCGGCTTCGCCCGGACCATGCTCCAGGCGCGCCAGGTCGTCGTGCATCGCCACGTGCTCGTCGACGGCAAGATCGTCGACCGCCCGTCGTTCCAGGTGAAGCCGGGCCAGACGATCCAGATCAAGCCGCGCAGCCAGACGAGCCCCCAGTTCCAGGTGGCCGCCGCGGGCGCGCACCGCGACGTCCTGCCGGCCGTGCCGGGCTACCTCGACGTGCAGCTCGAGAAGCTGAGCGCCGTGCTGACCCGACGCCCGCTGCGGGCCGAGGTGCCGGTGACCTGCGACGTGCAGCTCGTCGTCGAGTTCTACTCGCGCTGAGCCCGGCCGAGCGACGCTCCCGACGCCCCGCACCCGCCGCACGGGTGCGGGGCGTCGTGCGTCCGGGGGACCGGTGCGGGGCCCGGGGTCGGTAGTGTCAGGCCAGTCGCTTCGGCAGGAGGGAACGCCATGTCGGTCGGAGACGTCGCGGGGCTCGTCGCGGCGGTCGCGTTCGTCGCGCTCGTCGGCTTCCTCGCCGTGCCGCTCGTCAAGCTCGGCCGCGTGCTCGACGCCGCGACCCAGTCCGTCCGCGACGTCACCGAGCACACGCTGCCGGTGATCGACGAGGCGGCCGCGAGCGTCGCCGGCGCCAACGCCCAGCTGGCCAAGGTGGACGCCGTGACGACGGCGGCCGCCGAGATCACGCAGAACGCCTCGGCGCTCACCGCGCTCGTCGCGGCGACCGTCGGCCGGCCGCTGATCCGCCTCGCCGCGTTCTCCTACGGCGTGCGCACCGCGCTGGCCGGCTTCCGCGACTCGGTCCTGGGCCGGAAGGCGCGCGACTGATGCGCCGGCTCTTCTGGGCGGGCGTCGGCGCCGTGGGCGCGGTCGTCGTCGCCCGGCGGGCCCGCCGGATGGCGGACCGGCTGCCGGACGCCGTCGCGGACCAGGTGGAGGAGGCCGGCCGCCGCGCGTCGACGGCGCTGCGGGCCGCCGTCGACGAGTTCCGGGCCGCGCGGACCGCGCGCGAGACCGAGCTGGTCGAGGCCCTGCTCGTCGAGCCCGCCGGGGGCACCGAGCGGCGCCCGCGGACCCGCCGCCGGTCGCCGGAGCCGGCCTGGGAGGCCGACCCGTGGTCCGACGACGAGGACGACGGCTTCTAGGCTGATCCGGTGCCGCGCGACGCCGCCGGCCCCGCCGACGGCCGCCGCGGCCCGACCACGGACAGCACCCGACCACGGACAGCACCCGACCACGGACAGCACCCGACCACAGACCGCACGACCCGAGCACGACCCGAGAGGACCTTCATGCGCACCGCCGAGATCCGCCGTCGCTGGCTGGACTTCTTCGCTCAGCGGGGACACACGGTGGTGCCCTCGGCCTCCCTCATCTCCCCGGACCCGTCGACGCTGTTCACGATCGCGGGCATGGTGCCGTTCATCCCCTACATGCTGGGGCAGCAGGCGGCGCCGTGGCCGCGCGCGACGAGCGTGCAGAAGTGCGTCCGCACGCAGGACATCGACGAGGTCGGCAAGACGACCCGCCACGGCACCTTCTTCCAGATGAACGGGAACTTCTCGTTCGGCGACTACTTCAAGGAGGGCGCCATCACCTACGCGTGGGAGCTCGTCACGGGCTCCCAGGCGGACGGCTGCTACGGGTTCGACCCCGACAAGGTGTGGGTGACCGTCTACCACGAGGACGACGAGGCCGCCGACCTCTGGAGGCGCATCGCCGGCCTGCCGGAGCACCGCATCCAGCGCCGCGGGAAGAAGGACAACTACTGGCACACGGGCCAGCCCGGGCCGGCCGGGCCGTGCTCCGAGATCTACATCGACCGGGGGCCCGCGTACGGGCCCGACGGCGGCCCGATCGTCGACGAGGACCGGTTCCTGGAGATCTGGAACCTCGTCTTCATGCAGTACGCGATCGACGACGTCCGCGCGAAGGACGAGTTCACGATCGTGGGGGACCTGGCCCAGAAGAACATCGACACCGGCCTGGGCCTCGAGCGCGCGGCGTACCTGCTCCAGGGCGTCGACAACATGTACGAGATCGACGAGGTCTTCCCCGTCATCTCCGCCGCCGAGGAGCTCTCCGGAAAGCGGTACGGCGCGGACCACGACGACGACGTGCGCATGCGCGTGGTCGCGGACCACGTGCGGTCCAGCCTCATGCTCATCGGCGACGGCATCACGCCCTCGAACGAGGGGCGCGGCTACGTGCTGCGCCGCCTGCTGCGCCGCAGCGTGCGGGCGATGCGGCTGCTCGGCGTCGACGAGCCCGCCCTGCCGCACCTGCTGCCGGTGTCGCGCGACGCGATGTCCGCCTCGTACCCCGAGCTGGCGACCGACTTCGAGCGCATCGCCCGGATCGCGTACGCCGAGGAGGAGACGTTCCGGCGCACCCTCGCGGCGGGCACGACGATCCTCGACGTCGCGGTCGCCGAGGTGAAGAAGGCGGGCGGCACCACGCTGCCCGGCGAGCGCGCCTTCCAGCTCCACGACACCTACGGGTTCCCCATCGACCTCACGCTGGAGATGGCGAGCGAGCAGGGCCTGCGCGTCGACGAGGCGGGGTTCCGCGACCTCATGGCGGCGCAGCGCGAGCGGGCGCGCGCCGACGCGAAGAGCAAGAAGGGCGCCCACCGCTCGATGGCGGCCCTGCGCCGGCTGCGCGACGCCGGGCCCACCGAGTTCACCGGGTACACCGAGCTCACGACGGCGTCGACGGTCCGCGGGATCGTGCGCGGCGAGGAGCTGGTGCCGGTCGCGACCGAGGGCGAGGTCGTCGACGTCGTGCTGGAGCGCACGCCGTTCTACGCCGAGTCCGGCGGCCAGGAGTCCGACGCCGGCGTCATCGAGACCGCCGACGGCGGCCTGCTCGAGGTGCTCGACGTGCAGCGGCCCGTCAAGGGGCTCATCGTGCACACCGTCAAGGTGACGACGGGCGACGTGCGGGCGGGCGCCGAGGTCTCCGCGGAGGTCGACAGGGAGTGGCGCCTCGGGGCGCGGCAGGCGCACTCGGGCACGCACGTCGTGCACGCCGCGCTGCGCGAGGTGCTCGGCCCGTCGGCCCTCCAGTCGGGCTCGTACAACAAGCCGGGCTACCTGCGGCTGGACTTCTCGTGGAACCAGGCGCTCTCGGCGCAGGCGCGCAACGAGATCGAGGACGTCGCCAACCGCGCCATCCGCGAGGACCTGCGCGTGAAGTGGCAGTACATGCCGCTCGCGGAGGCGAAGGCGTGGGGCGCCATCGCCCTGTTCGGCGAGACGTACGACGAGTCGAACGTGCGCGTCGTCGAGATCGGCGGCCCGTGGTCCCGCGAGCTGTGCGGCGGCACGCACGTGGAGCACTCGAGCCAGATCGGGCTCATCGCGCTGACCGGCGAGTCGTCCGTGGGGTCCGGCTCGCGCCGGATCGAGGCCCTCGTCGGCCTCGAGGCGTTCCACCACCTGGCGCGCGAGCGCGCGCTCGTGTCGACGCTCACGGAGACCCTCAAGACCCGCCCGGAGGAGCTGCCGGACCGGGTCGGCGCGCTCCTCGCGCGCCTGCGCGAGGCGGAGAAGGAGCTCGCGGCCGTCCGCCGGGAGCGGCTCCTCGCCTCGGTGCCCCAGGTGGTCGCGACCGCCGAGCGGGCCGGGGCCGCCGTCGTCGTCGCCCACGACGCCGGCGAGGTCTCCTCCGCGGACGACCTGCGCACCCTGGCGCTCGACGTCCGGGCCCGCCTCGGCGAGGAGCCGGCCGTCGTCGCCGTCGGCGGCGTGGCGAAGGAGCGGCCCGTCGTGCTCGTGGCGACGAACGCCGCGGCGCGCGCGGCCGGCCTGCGCGCGGGCGAGCTCGCCCGCGCGGCGGCCACGGTCCTCGGCGGGGGCGGCGGCGGCAAGGACGACGTCGCCCAGGGCGGCGGCACGGACGCCGCCCGGCTCGCGGACGCGCTGGCCGAGGTGCGGGCCGTGGTCGCCGGCGGCGGGGCGGGGCGTGGCTGACGCCGTCCCGCGCGGGGTCCGCGTCGGGCTCGACGTGGGCGAGGTGCGGGTCGGGGTGGCGCGGAGCGACCCCGACGGCCTCGTCGCGACCCCCGTCGAGACGGTCACCCGGCCCGCCCGGACGAACGGGCGGGGGGAGGGGCCCGGCGTCGGGCCGGCCGATCTCGCCCGGGTCGTGGAGATCGTGCGCACGTCGGGTGCGGTGGTCGTGTACGTCGGGCTGCCACGCCACCTGTCGGGCCGTGAGGGTTCGGCAGCCGCCGGGGTTCGCACGTATTGTGGTGCGCTGGCGCAGGCGGTCGCACCCGTACCGGTGCGGCTCGTCGACGAGCGGCTCAGCACGGTGAGCGCTCATCACGCGCTGCACGCGTCCGGCAGGCCCGGGCGCAGCCACCGGCGCGTGGTCGACCAGGCCGCAGCGGTGGTGATCCTGCAGGCCGCGCTCGACGCGGAACGGACGGCAGGGGGGCGGGTGGGCGAGCTGGTCGCGCCATCCACGGCAGAGACGGACGAGGGGTGACGGGCGACCGGCACCCGGGGCGTGGAAGGACCGACCGGATGCGAAGCACGGCGCGAGGGGAGACGGCGCGATGAGCGACCTGTTCCTGGACGAGATCGTCCGGCCCGACGCCGACGACGAGGGCGGGCGCTCCGCCCGCCGCGCCGAGCGCGCCGAGCGTGCCCGCCGCCGTCGTCAGCGCCGTCGGCGCAACCTCGTCGCCCTGACGATCACCGCGTTCATCCTCGGCGGGATCGGCGCCGCGGTCTGGAAGCTCGGCCTGCCGCTCGTGGACGACCTGCGGGGCGACCCGGTCGCCTCCACCGACGACTACCCCGGCCCGGGCGTGGAGCCCGTGACCGTGACGATCCCGCCCGGCGCCACCGGCGCCGACATGGCCGAGATCCTGCTCGAGGCGGACGTCATCGCGAGCGTGAAGGCGTTCACGCGGGCGTTCGCGGCGAACCCGGACGCCTCGAAGATCCAGCCGGGCACCTACCAGCTCATGACGAAGATGCGCGCCGTCGAGGTGGTCGCGGCCCTCATCAACCCGGACAACCGGGTGGTCACCCGGGTGACGATCGTGGAGGGCTACACGGTCCAGCAGGTCCTCGACCGGTTGTCGTCCGTCACCGCGATCCCCGTCGAGGAGTTCCGGACGGCGATGGAGGACACCGCCGCCACGGGGCTGCCCGCCGAGGCCGGCGGCCGCTACGAGGGCTGGCTCTACCCGGCGACGTACGAGTTCGAGCCCGACCAGTCGCCGGCGGAGATGATCGCCGCGATGATCGCGCAGACGGTGAAGGTGCTCGACGAGCGCGGCGTCGCGCCGGCGGACCGGCAGCGCGTCCTCACAATCGCCTCGCTCATCGAGAAGGAGGCGAAGCTCGACGAGGACCGCCCGAAGATCGCCCGGGCGATCTTCAACCGCCTCAACATCGACATGCCGCTGCAGGTGGACGCCGCGGTGGCGTACGGCCTGAACAAGCCGGGCAAGGACCTCACGCTCGACGACATCAGCCCGAACGCGACCGACAACCCGTACAACACCTACGCCCACAACGGCCTCCCGCCCGGCCCGATCGCGTCGCCGCGGGCGGCGTCCATCGACGCCGTGCTGGCGCCGGCGGACGGGCCGTGGATCTTCTGGGTGACCGTCAACCCCGAGACGGGCGAGACGCGGTTCGCCGAGACGTACGCGGAGCACAAGCAGAACGAAGCGCTGCTGCGGCAGTGGGAGGCGGAGAACGACGCCGACGCCTAGCCGAGCCCGCATGCGTGCCGCCGTCCTCGGGCACCCGATCGCGCACTCGCTGTCCCCGGTGCTGCACCGGGCCGCGTACGCCGCGCTCGGCCTGGACTGGCGCTACGACGTCGTCGACGTGACCGCCGAGGACCTGCCGGCGTTCGTCGCGGGCCTCGACGCGGGCTGGGCCGGCCTCAGCCTCACGATGCCGCTCAAGCAGGCCGTGCTGCCGCTCCTCGACCACGTCGAGCCGCTCGCGGAGGTGGTCGGCGCGGTGAACACCGTGCTCGTCCAGGGCTCCGCCCCGACGACGCTCGTCGGGGCGAACACCGACGTGCACGGCATCGCGGCCGCGCTGACCGAGGGCGGCGTCGAGCGGGGGGCCGAGGTCGCCGTCGTGCTCGGCGGGGGCGCCACGGCGGCGTCGGCGCTGGCCGGGCTCGCCCACCTCGGGGTCACCCGGTCGCTCGTCCTCGTCCGCTCGGTGGCGCGCGCCGCCGGCACCGTGCGGGCCGCGCACCGGATGGGGGTGGACGCGACGGTGCGCCCGTTCGGCCCGCCCGAGCGGACGGCGGAGATCCTCGCCGGGGCGGACGTCGTCGTCTCCACGCTGCCGCCCGGCGCCGCCGACGCGATCGCGGCGGGTCTCGACCGGCCCGTGCGCGGCGTGCTCCTCGACTGCGCGTACGTGCCCCGCCCGACGCCGTTCGCGGTGGCGTGGCGCGCCGCGGGCGGGACGGCCGTCCTCGGGGAGCGGATGCTGCTGCACCAGGCCGCGGAGCAGGTGCGGCTCATGACCGGCCGCGTGGCGCCGCTCGCGGCGATGGACGCGGCGCTGACGGCCACGCTGGACCGGCCCGACGCGGCCGCGCCGGAGGACGGGCACCCGGGCGGGCCGGACCCGGCATTCCCGGGCGAACCGTCGCACGGTGGGGCAGAGGCGCGCTAACCTCGCGCGCATCGCCGGGCGGCGGTCCGCGGCAGGGGGCCTCGGGCGGCGTCCGCCCGCAGGGGGTGGCACATGTCTCACGCACTCGGTCACGTGACCCTCGCCGCGCTCGTCGGCGGGCTCGCGCTGCTCGGCGGCGCGGCCGTCCCGCCGCCGCCCGAGCCGTCGCCCCCGCCGGCGGTGGCGGGCACCTCGCCGCGCCTCACCGACGCCGCCGCCGCGCCGACGGCGGTCTCGCCCGCGTGCGCGCGCACGGTGCTGCGCTACGGCTCGCGCGGGTACTGCGTCACGGAGCTGCAGCTCAACCTCAACATCCTCTTCGGCCTGGGCCTGGCGATGGACGGGTCGTACGGCCCCGCCACGACGTCGGCCGTCTACTGGTTCCAGAAGCGGTACGGGCTCACCTACGACGGCATCACCGGGCCGCAGACCTGGTCGAAGATCGCGTGGTGCCTGTCGCGGGCGCGCGCGGGGCTGCCGTACTGATCGGGGCGTACTGATCGGGGCGTACTGATCGGGCCGGGCTGAGCGGCCCGGGCGTCTCCGGGCCGGGCGTGATCACGGGCTTGAGCCCGGCCGGGAGCGTGCCGATAGACACGCAGGCGACCCCTCGCCGGCCACGTCGTCACGCCCCCGGAAGGACTCCCGTGAAGCAGCTCGGTGACATCCTCCTCGAGGAAGGCCTCGTCACGGAGGGCCAGCTCATGGCCGCCCTGGACGAGCAGGCGACCCGCGGCGAGTCCCTCGGCAGGGTCCTCGTCGACATCGGGATGCTCACCGAGGCGCAGCTCGTGCAGGCGCTCGCCCGGCAGGTCGGCATGGAGTTCGTCGACCTCACCGAGTACCCGGTCGACCGCGCCGCCGTCGCGCTCATCCCGGCCTCGGTCTGCCGGCGCCACACCGTGCTGCCGGTCGCGTTCGACAACGGGACGCTGCTCGTCGCGATGGCGAACCCGGGGAACGTCGTCGCCGTCGACGACGTGCGGGCGATCTCGGGGATGTCGGTGCGCACCGTCGTCGCGACCCACGACGACCTGCTCGGCGCGATCGACAGGTACTGCCGCGCGGACGAGGAGATCGACGAGCTCGCCTCGGCGTTCGAGGAGGAGACGGGCTCGCAGGACACGGACCTGTCGAAGATCGGCGACCACGTCGAGGACGACGCGCCCATCGTGCGGTTCGTCAACATCCTCGTCACGCAGGCCATCCAGGACCGCGCGTCGGACATCCACATCGAGCCCGCCGAGAAGGACCTGCTCGTCCGGTACCGCATCGACGGCGTGCTCCACGAGATGCAGCGGGCCCCGAAGCAGATCCAGTCCGGCGTCATCTCGCGCCTGAAGATCATGAGCGACATCGACATCGCCGAGCGGCGCAAGCCGCAGGACGGCCGCATGTCCGTGGTGCACAACGGGCGCAAGGTGGACCTGCGCGTGGCGACGCTGCCCACGGTGTGGGGCGAGAAGGTCGTCATGCGGATCCTGGACAACTCGACCGCGAGCCTCGACCTGCGCGAGCTGTCCTTCCTCGACGACAACTTCCAGGTGTACCAGGAGTCGTACACGAAGCCCTACGGGATGATCCTCGTCACGGGCCCGACGGGCTCCGGCAAGTCCACGACCCTGTACGCGACGCTCAACGCGGTGTCGCGGCCCGAGATCAACGTCATCACCGTCGAGGACCCGGTCGAGTACCGGCTGCCGGGCATCAACCAGGTGCAGGTCAACCCGAAGGCGGGCCTCACGTTCGCGAGCGCGCTGCGGTCGATCCTGCGCTCCGACCCCGACGTCGTCCTCATCGGTGAGATCCGCGACCACGAGACCGCGCAGATCGCCATCGAGGCGGCCCTCACGGGCCACCTCGTGCTGTCGACGCTGCACACGAACGACGCGCCGAGCGCGGTGACCCGGCTGATCGAGATGGGCATCGAGCCGTTCCTCGTCGGGTCGGCGCTCGACTGCGTCGTGGCCCAGCGGCTCGCCCGGCGGCTGTGCGAGCGGTGCAAGGAGGCGTACACGCCGAGCGAGGTCGAGCTCATCGCGGCCCGGTTCCCGTGGAACCCGGGGGAGGAGATCCCGACGCTCTACCGGCCGGCGGGCTGCTCGGCGTGCTCGCGCACCGGCTACAAGGGCCGGATGGCGCTGCACGAGGTCATGCGCGTCACCGAGGAGATCGAGCGGCTCGCGGTCGCGCACGCCTCGGCCGCGGAGATCGGCACCACCGCGCGCCAGCAGGGGATGGTCACGCTCCGCGACGACGGCTGGACCAAGGTGCTCCTCGGGGACACCTCGGTGGAGGAGATCCTCCGCGTCGTCGCCTGACCGCCGACGGGCCCGGGCGACCTCAAGTGCGCCGAGCCCACGGCCGATATACGCACCGAACGTCCGCCCGGTTCGCGACCGAGAGGCTCATCTGTGAACGAGTACCAGCCCGTCCCGGGTACGGCCGCCGTGCCGGGCCCGGCTCCCGCGTACCAGCCCGTGCCCGCGCAGACCGCCGTGGCGGGCCCGCCGCGCCAGCAGCCGCCGGCCGCAGCCGCGGACGTCCCGCCCCGCCCGGCGTCGGCGCTCTCGACCGGTGCGCAGCGCCCCGCCGCCCCCGCCGGCCCCGCCGGCCCCGCCGGTGGCGGAGCCCGCGCGGCCGGCCGGCCCACGGGGCGCCGCATCGGCATGGGCGACGCGCTCGGGGAGAACGACCTCGACCTCGAGGGCGCGCTGCGCGCCATGATCGAGATGGGCGCCTCGGACCTGCACATCACGACGGGCGCGCCCCCGACCGTCCGCCTCGACGGGCGCCTGCGCCCGCTCGAGGGCTTCCCGACCGTGTACGCGGACCAGATCCAGCGCGCGGTGTACTCGATCCTGACGCAGCGCCAGCGCGAGCAGTTCGAGGCCGAGCTCGAGCTCGACTTCGCGCACGCGGTGCGCGGCGTGGCGCGGTTCCGCGTGAACCTCTACCAGCAGCGGGACTCGCTCGGGGCGGCCTTCCGCGTCATCCCGTACGAGATCAAGCCGCTCGAGGAGCTGGGCGTGCCGCCGGTGGTCGCGAACTTCGCCGGCCTGCCGCGCGGGCTCGTCCTCGTCACGGGGCCGACCGGCTCGGGCAAGTCGACGACGCTCGCCGCGATCATCGACCTCGCGAACCGGACGAGGTCCGACCACATCATGACCGTCGAGGACCCGATCGAGTTCCTCCACCGGCACAAGAAGTCCCTCGTCAACCAGCGCGAGGTGGGCGCGGACACGCTGTCGTTCGCGAACGCCCTCAAGCACGTGCTGCGGCAGGACCCGGACATCATCCTCGTCGGCGAGCTGCGCGACCTCGAGACGATCTCCGTCGCGCTGACGGCGGCCGAGACCGGTCACCTCGTCTTCGGCACCCTGCACACGCAGGACGCCGCGCAGACGGTCGACCGCATCATCGACGTGTTCCCGGCGCACCAGCAGGACCAGATCCGCACGCAGCTGGCGGCCGCGCTCCAGGGCGTCGTCTCCCAGACGCTCTGCAAGCGGGCGAACGGCCGCGGTCGCGTCGTCGCCACCGAGGTCATGCTCGCCACCCCGGCGATCCGCAACCTCATCCGCGAGGGCAAGACGCACCAGATCTACTCGGCCATGCAGGCGGGCGCGTCGCAGGGCATGCACACGATGGACCAGCACCTCGCGGAGCTCGTGCGGTCGTCGAAGATCACGTACGAAGAGGGCCTCGACAAGTGCCAGAACGTCGAGGACTTCAACCGGCTCGTCGGCCGCACGTCGCGCATGGCGCAGGGCTCGACCGCGAACGACCCGATCGCCGCCGCGGCGAACGACCAGGGCCTGCCCCCGGTGCCGCGCCCCGGCCCCGCCCCCGTCGTGCCGACAGCCGGCCCGCCGGTGCCGCCGGCCGCTCCCGGGACCTACAGGGGCTGAGCCATGACCGTCACCGCCAACGCGAACGCCAGCAGGACGTACGAGTACACGGTCCGGAACAAGGCCGGGAAGGTCGTCAAGGGGCGCGTCGAGGCGCCCAACCAGGCGGCGGTGGCCGCCCGGCTGCGCGCGATGAACGTCGCGCCGCTGTCGATCTCCGAGGTCAGCACGACGGGGCTCAACCGCGAGATCCAGCTCTTCGGCGGCAAGAAGATCGTCCTCAAGGACCTCGCGATCATGTCGCGCCAGCTCGCGACGATGATCAACTCGGGCCTCAGCCTGCTGCGCGCCCTGAACATCCTCGCGGAGCAGACCGAGAACCCCGCACTGGCGAAGGTGCTCTTCCAGGTGCGCGCCGACGTCGAGGCCGGCCTCGCGCTGTCCGCGGCCCTGAGCAAGCACCCGCTCGTCTTCCCGCCGCTGATGATCAACATGATCAAGGCGGGGGAGGTCGGCGGCTTCCTCGACCAGGTGCTCGTCTCCGTGGCGGAGAACTACGAGAACGAGGTCCACCTGCGGCAGACCATCAAGTCGGCGATGACCTATCCCGTGGTCGTGTTCGCGTTCGCGATCCTCGCCACCGCGGGAATGCTCATCTTCATCGTGCCGATCTTCGCCCAGATGTTCGCCGACCTGGGCGGTGCGCTCCCGGCGCCGACCCGGGTCCTCGTGGCGATGTCGGAGATGATGAAGTGGCTCGCGCCCGTCCTGCTCGTGGGCGGCATCGCCTTCGGCGCGTGGTGGCGCAAGCACAAGAACGACGAGTCGGTCCGCCGGCGCGTGGACCCCGTCAAGCTCAAGGTGCCGATCTTCGGGCAGCTGTTCCGCAAGGTGGCGGTGGCCCGGTTCGCCCGCAACTTCGGCACGATGGTCCACGCCGGCGTGCCCATCCTGCAGGCGCTGGAGATCGTGGGCGAGACGAGCGGCAACGTCGTCGTGGCGGACGCCGCGGCCGCCGTGCGGGACTCGGTGCGCAGCGGGCAGTCGCTCGCGGCGCCGCTCAACGAGCACCCGGTGTTCCCGCCGATGGTCGTGCAGATGATCTCGGTGGGCGAGGACACGGGCGCCCTCGACGAGATGCTCGCGAAGATCGCCCAGTTCTACGACCAGGAGGTCGAGGCGACGACGCAGCAGCTGACGTCGCTCATCGAGCCGCTGATGATCGCCGTCCTCGGCGGGATCGTGGGCAGCATGATCATCGCGCTGTACATGCCCATCTTCTCCATCTTCGACCTCATCGAGTGACGTTTCGCCCGAATTTGTGCACAGGGTGAAATCAGGTGTGACCTGCATCACCGCTCAAGTTCCGGGCCGCGCGCACCGATGACTGACCCGTACCACCGAAAGGCCGGGATGCCGGCACTGACAACGCCACTGAAGGGGAGCGCAATGATCGCGCGGTTCCGTAAGTCCATGGAGGAGAAGGACCAGGGCTTCACCCTGATCGAGCTCCTCGTCGTCATCATCATCATCGGCATCCTCGCCGCCATCGCCATCCCGCTGTTCCTCAACCAGCG
>JAAZAC010000098.1 GCA_012514545.1 Actinomycetales bacterium
GGCAGCTCGGGGTCGTGGTAGAGCCGGGCTTCGCTGACGTACGCGGCCCGCTGGAGCGTGAGGACCTCGCCCGCCCGCGCGGCGTCGAGGCGCCGGATCTGCACGGTCACGTGATCATCGTGGCACCGCCGCCCGCGCGGCCGCCCGGGGTTTTCCCGCGCTCCCCACCCCGTGCTCCCGCACCACGTGCGCCCGCAGAGTGGAACGAAACGTGGCCCTGGGGCGCAGAGTGGAACGAGATGCCGGCATCTCGTTCCACTCTGCGCCGGGGGTGGCGCGTGGGGCGGGGGTCGCGGGTGGGGCGGGGTGGGGCGGTGTTGTCGCTGGGTCAGGCCGCCGGGGCGTGCTGCAGGACGACCCGGTTGCGCCACGGGTCGGCCATCGCCAGGCTGCGGCCGTCGTCGGCCAGGACGACGCCCCGCGCCCGCAGGCGCTCCGCGGCGGCGTCGAGCTCGTCGCGGGTGGGCACGGTGATCGTGACCTCGCCCAGGCCGAGGGTCGACGCGCGCGGCCCGGCCCCGCGGCTGTTCCACACGTTGACCGCGAGGTGGTGGTGGTAGCCGCCCGCGCTGACGAACAGCGCGCCCGGCGCCTCCATCGTCACGGCGAAGCCCAGGGCGTCCGCGTAGAACTCGCGCGCGAGGGGGATGTCGCCCACCTGCAGGTGCACGTGCCCGACCTGCGCGCCGGCGTCGTGCAGCCCGGCGAGGGCCGCCTCGGTGAGGTGCCCCTCGAGGAAGGACCGCGGGTCGAGGTGCAGGGTGTCCATCTGCACCTGCCCGCCGACGACGCGCCACGTCTCGCGCGGCCGGTCGACGTAGAGCTCGATGCCGTTGCCCTCGGGGTCGGTGAAGTAGAACGCCTGGCTGACCAGGTGGTCCGCGCTCCCGACGAACCGTGACAGCGGGTGCCGGGCCGCGCTCAGCACGGCCGCGGCGAGGCTCGCCTCGTCCTCGAAGAGGATCGCGGTGTGGAAGAGGCCGGCCTGGTTCCGCCCCGGCGTCGGCAGCCCGGGCGTGTGCCGGAGCACGACGACGGGGGTCCGGCGTCGCCCCAGCACGACGATCCCGTCGCCCTCGGCGAGGGTGACGAGCCCGACGGCGTCCCGGTAGTAGGCGGCCATGCCCGTCAGGTCGCCGACGTGGAGCGTGACGGCGTCCATCGCGGTGGCGTCGGGCAGCAGGTCGTCCCGGCGGGCGGCCGGGCCCGCGCCCGCCGCCCGGAGGGCCCCGGCGGCGGTCGCGGCGCGGAGGTCGGTCATGCGGTGCTCCCGGGTCTCAGGCGACGACGGCGAAGCCGCCGGTCCACGACACCTTCTGGCCGGCGGCCAGGGTGATCTGGAGGAAGCCGAGCGCCTCGAGCTCGCGCGCGCGGCGCAGGGAGCCGGCGTCGATGGCGCGGAGGCCGCCGGCCTCGATCACGCCGGCGAGGGTCGCCTTGGCGTCGGCGTCGTCGCCCGCGATGAGCACGGTCGTGGTGGGGCCGCCCTCGCCGACGGTGCCCTGCGCGAGCGTGGCGCCGAAGGTCGTGTTGAACGCCTTGAGCACGCGGGACTGCGGCAGCTGCGCGGCGATCTCCGCGGCGGCGGACGAGTCGGCCGGCACGGTGAGCGAGTCGAACGTCTCGAAGTTCAGCGGGTTCGTGATGTCGACGACGATCTTGCCGGCGAGGTGCTCGCGGTGGGCGGCCAGCACGTCGGCCACGGCGGGGTAGGGCACGGCGAGCACGACGACGTCGCCGGCCAGGGGCTTGCCGGCGTCCTCGCGGCCGACCAGCTCGGCGGTGTTGCCGCCGGCGGTGACGACCTTGGCAATGGCCTGACCCATGGTGCCCTTGCCGATGATGCTGACGGTGGTCATGCGTGGTCCCTCCGTGGGGTGGCGTCGATCGGATAGTTGAAACGACAACTGTGACCCTAGGCCTATTTACTTGTAGTGTCAAGTAAATGCTAGGATCGGTCCATGCGCACCCGATGGCTCGACGACGCCGAGCTCGACGCGTGGGTCCGGTTCATCGCCGTGGTCGAGCTGCTCCCCGGGGTTCTCGACACCCAGCTTCGCCGTGACTCCGACCTCACGCACTTCGAGTACTACGTGCTCGCGATGCTCTCCGAGGCACCCGACCGCACCCTGCGGATGACGCACCTCGCCGCCCGCACCAACGCCACGCTCGCGCGGCTCTCGCACGTCGTCAGCCGGCTCGAGGCGCGCGGCCTCGTGCGCCGCACCCCCTGCCCCGAGGACGGCCGGGCCACCAACGCGAGCCTCACCGAGGACGGGTGGGCCGCCGTCGTCGCCGCCGCGCCCGGGCACGTGGAGACCGTCCGGTCGCACGTGTTCGACGCGCTGCGCCCGGAGCAGGTCGACCAGCTCCGCGAGATCGCCACGGCCCTGCTCACGAAGCTCGACCCCGAGGGCCGGATGACGACGCCGTACCGCCGCCCGCGGGCCGGCGCCGCGCGGTAGCGGTCGCGTCAGCCGCCGACGCCGACGGAGTTGTCGGGAGCGCCGTCGCCGGGCGTTAGGTCGCCGCGCTCGACGGGGCCCTCGGGCGCCCGCACGTCTGCGAACAGGCGCGCGAGGTCGTCCGGGCTCGGCACGCGCACCGTCTCCGCGACCGCCCGCAGCGTGTCCGCGTCGACGCCCTCGCCCGCCAGGACCACCTGGGCGGCGCCGTCGACCGGGACGGTGCAGCGCAGCTCGACCGCGTCGGCGAGCTCGGCGCACGGCGGCAGGCCCGGCTCGGGCACGCGCGACGTGAGGAGCGTGACGAGCTGGAGCCCGTCGCCGCGCGGCCGCGTCCAGATCGCCGACATGCCCTCGTCCGCGTACGGGCCCACGGAGCCGACGGCGAGCGAGAACCCGTCGACGTCGGCGACGTAGACGAGGTCGGCCGCGATCCCGACGGGCTCCGAGCGCCGCGCGATCTCGTCGGGCGAGGCGGGGGTGCCGCTCGCGCACGCGCCGAGCTCGGCGAGGACGAGCAGGGCGAGGAGCGCGGCGGCGGCGCGGCGTGCGGTCATGGGTCCACACCGTAGGTGCGCCAGGCCGTGCCCACCCGGCGTTTCACGAGGCCGCCACGAACCCGTGACGGAACCGGGACGTCAGCCCGCAGTCCCCGCCGCGAGGTCGATAGTCCACGCCGAGGTCGATAGGTCGGGCCTATCGACCTCGGCGTCCGCTATCGACCTCGGCGAAAGGGAGGCGCGCCGCGGTCAGCCGCTGCGGTCAGCCCTGGGCGAGCCGGTCCAGCGCGAGCGCCGCGAGCAGCGCCGCGCCCTGGGGCAGCGCCTCGTCCGCGAACCGCGCCTGCGCCGAGTGGTTGTACGGCGCGCCGGCGGGCTCGACGTCCAGCGGCGTCGCGCCGAGCGACACGTACGCGCCGGGGACCTCCTCGAGCACGTAGGAGAAGTCCTCCGAGCCCGTGATCCGCTGCGGGGCGTCCATCCAGGCCAGCCCCAGCTCTTCGGTGACGCGCGCCGCGCGGGCGGTCTCGCCGTCGTCGTTGACGAGCACCGGGTAGCCGCGCACGTAGTCGGCCGTCGCGGTCATGCCGTGCGCGGCCGCGATGTGCTCGACCGCCCGCACGAGGAGGTCGGGCACGGCGGCCCACGCCTCGCGGGAGAACGTGCGCACCGTCGCGGCGAGCTCGGCCGTCGCCGGGATGACGTTGTCGATGGTGCCGGCGGCGATCTTCCCGACGGTCACCACGACCGGGTCCTGCGCGTCCCACTGCCGCGTCACGACGTTCTGCAGCGCGAGCACGATCTCCGCCGCGACCGGCACCGGGTCCGCCGCGAGGTGCGGCATGGAGCCGTGGCCGCCGCGACCGTGCACGGTGACGAAGAGCTGGTCGGACGCCGCGTAGTACGTGCCCGCCCGGCCCGTGACGACGCCGACCGGCACCTCGGCCGAGACCACGTGCAGCCCGTAGGCGGCGACCACGCGCTCGCCCGCGGCGTCGAGCACGCCCTCCTCGATCATGTGCCGCGCGCCGTGGTAGCCCTCCTCGCCCGGCTGGAACATGAGCACCACCGAGCCGGCCATGTCCGCACGCCGCTCGGCGAGCAGCCGCGCCGCGCCGATCAGCCCCGCGACGTGCAGGTCGTGCCCGCACGCGTGCATGACGCCGGGCCGCTCGCTCGTGAACGGCTCGCCCGACTCCTCGGTCACCGGCAGGGCGTCCATGTCCCCGCGCAGCAGCACCGCCGGCCCGGGTCGCGCCCCGCGGATCACGGCGGTCACCGAGCTCAGGCCCCGCCCGGTCGTCACCTCCAGGCCGAGCGGCTCGAGCGCGGCGAGGACCAGCGCCTGCGTGTCCGGCAGGTCGAGCCCGATCTCCGGGACGCGGTGCAGGTCGTGGCGCAGGCGGGCCAGCTCGGGCGCGAGGGCGGCGGCGGAGCGGAGCAGGTCGGCGGGCGGGGTCGGCGTCGGCATGGGCCCATCCTTCCCCCTCCGCGCGGCCGCGCCGTCGCGGCGCCCCGCCCGACGGCGCGGCGGCCCTCACCCACCGACGCCGCCGGTGGCCGTTTGCGGGCCCCGCGCGACCGGACGCAGGGTGGGGAGATGCCCCCGACCCCGGCCGCCACGTCCGCCGACGACGAGCGCTGGCTCGCCCGCGCCGTCGCCCTCGCGCTCGCGAACGTCGCCGACGGCGGCGGGCCCTTCGGCGCCGTCGTCGTGCGCGACGGCGCGGAGGTCGCCACGGGCACCAACCGCGTCACGCGCGACCTCGACCCGACGGCGCACGCCGAGGTCGTCGCGATCCGCGGCGCGTGCCGCGCGCTCGGGACGTTCTCGCTCGCGGGCTGCACCGTGTACTCCTCGTGCGAGCCGTGCCCGCTGTGCCTGGCCGCGACGCTCTGGTCTCGCGCCGACCGCCTCGTCTACGCCGCCGACCGGCACGACGCCGCCCGGGCCGGCTTCGACGACCGGCGCTTCCACGAGCTGCTCGGCACGGACCCGGCCACCTGGCCGACGCCGGTCCACCGCCACGAGATCCCGGGCGCCACCGCGCCGATGGACGCCTGGCTCGCCCGCACCGACCGCGTCGAGTACTGACGCGGCCCCGGCGAGCGTCCTACGCGCCGTCCGCCGCCAGCCGGGCCTGCAGCTCGCGGACGGCGGCCCCGACCTCGCCGGTCGCCAGCAGCCCGCGCCCGAGCGGCCCCGCGGCGTCGGTGCCCACGGCCGGCAGCTCGCGGAGCGCGGCCCGGACCTCCGGCGTCGCCAGGCCGAGCTGCCGCCGCATCTCCTCCTCCGCGGCCTCCGGCCGGTCCGGACGGGCGAGCCGCGCCGCGACCACCGCGTACGCGGCCGCGCCCAGCGCGTGCGCCCCCATGTGGCAGACGGCGGCCGCCTGCCCGGCGGCGCGCGCGGCGGCCATCGCCGCGCGGTCGGCCACCTCCCCGGCGCCGACGCCGTCCGCGAACCGCCGCCTGATCGCCTCCGCCGTCCCCAGCTCGCCCCGCGCGAACGCACGGGCGCGCGCGACGAGCGCGCGGGGGCGTCCGTCGTCGGGCGCGGCGGCCTCGAACACGGGCAGGACGCGTTCGGCGCACTCCGCCGCCCACGCGGCGAGCAGCCGCCGCTTCGCCTCCGGGAGCGCCTGCGGGGACCCCATCAGGACAGTGTGACGACCTTCGCGCCGAGCGCCTCCGCCTCGGCGGCGTCGTGCGTGATGAGCAGGACCGTCCGCCCCGCGGTCCGCTCGCGCACGACGTCGAGCAGCCGCGCGTGCGCGGCCCGGTCGAGGCCCTTGAACGGCTCGTCGAGCACGACGACGTCCGCGTCCGCGACCAGCGCCCGCACGAGGGCGACCCGCCGCCGCTGCCCGCCGGACAGCTCGCGCACCGGCTTGGCGAGCGCGTCGTCGTCGAGGCCCGCCTCGCGGAGGGCGGTGGCGGCCTCCGCGACCCGGGTGCGCTCGAGGACGAGTCGCACGTTCCCCACGGCGCTGAGCTGCTCGCAGAGCCGGTCCTCCTGGAAGGCCGCGACGACCCGGCGGCCCGCGAGCCCGTCGATCTCGCCGGCGTCCGGCTCCTCCAGGCCCAGCACGAGCCGCGCGAGCGTCGTCTTGCCCGAGCCGTTCGGGCCCATGAGGGCCGTCACCGCGCCGTCCGGCAGGTCGAGGTCGAGGCCGTCGAGGACCACCTGCTCGCCGTAGCGCTTCGTCACCCCGCGGAGCGTGATCACGCCGCCACCTCCCGTTCCGCGGGCGGCGTCGTCGCGAGGCGGGCCTGGCCGCGCGCGAGGAGGGCGCCGAGCAGGTGCTCGGTCGCGAAGCTCAGCGCGACGACGACGACGGTCCAGGCCAGCACGTCCGCGCTGAGCAGGAGGAGCTTCGCCTCGTACATGCGCTCGCCGATGCTGCCCTCCGGCAGGCCGATGACCTCGGCGGCCACGCCGGCCTTCCACGCGAGGCCGATGCCCACGCGGGACGCCGCGGCGAGGTACGGCAGCACGGCGGGCACGTCGATCGCCGCGAGCCGGCGCCACCGGGACAGCCGGAACACGGCCGCCATCTCCAGCAGCCCGCGGTCGCGCTGCCGGATGCCCTCGAGCACCGTCGTGTGCACGATCGGCAGCACCATGAGGAAGCTCGTCACCGCGGCCAGCCCCCGGCTCCCGCCCGGGAGCATGAGCAGCAGGATGATGAAGCTCACCACCGGCGCCGCGCGCACGGCCGCCATCGCCGGGGCGAGCAGCTCGTCGACCACCCGCGACGCGGCGGCGAGGGCCGCCGTCGCGACCCCCGCGAGGACCGCCGCGAGGAACCCGATGCCGATCCGGGCCAGCGAGTGCCCGACGGCGCCCCACAGCTCCGCGGTGCCGACCAGCTCCACGAGCCGCCGGGTCACCGAGACGGGCGACGCCAGCAGGAAGTCCTGACCGACCGCCCAGGCGCCCGCCTGCCAGACGAGAAGCCAGAAGGCGAGGACCAGCGCCGGGCGCACGGCCCGCGCCGGTCCCCGCCTCCGCGCGGAGGGGGAGGAGTCCTTACCCGCCGTAGTAGAAGTCATCGCCCGGCATGCTCCCACCGACCGACGCCGGGTCGGCGTCGAACAGGACCTGCAGGTAGCCGCTGAAGGCCTCCTCGAGCTCCGCGCCCGCGATGAACGTGATGTACGACTTCGGGATCGCGGCCTGCGCGACGGGCGCGGCCGGGACGATGCCCGCCTCGGCGATGAGCTCCGCCGCCTCGGCCGGGTTGTCGTTCGTGAAGGCGACGGACTCCTCGTAGTCCGCGAGGAAGGCCGCGAACGCCTGCGGGTGCTCCTCGACGAACTCGGTGCGGACGACGACGACGCCCGTGATGAGCTGCGAGCCGTCCTCGGTGACCTTGGCCCACTCCTCGGTGAGGTCGAGCGCGGGCCGGACCGACTCGTTCTGCACCGTGACGACGGTGGCGAACGGCTGCGGGAGCATCGCGACGGCGCCCGGCGTCGAGGCGAGCACCGTGGCCACCTCGGTGTGCTCGCTGCGCCACTCGATGGTGACGTCCGTGGCCGGGTCGAGGCCGTTCTCGGTGAGCAGGTAGTTGAGCGTGTACTCCGGCGCGGCGCCCTTGCCGGAGGCGACGATCGTGCGGCCGGCGAGGTCGGCCATCGAGTGGACCGTGTCGCCGTTCTCGAGGATGCCGAGCACGCCGAGCGTGTTGATCGCGGCGACCTGGACGGCGGCGCCGTCGTCGGTCAGCGTGCGGTTGTAGAGGACCGCGGCGAGGTTCGCCGGGATGAGCGCGACGTCGACGGAGCCCTGCACGACGAGCGGCACGACCTCGTCCGGCGCGCCGTACATCGTGACCTCGTAGTCCTGCTCGGTCTCGCCCGCCTCGGCGTCGCGCATGAGGTCGACCAGGCCCATCGTCGTCGGGCCCTTGAGGGAGGCGATGCGGATGGTGGTGGGCTCCTCCGCGGGGGTGGTCTCCTCGGCCCTCGCCGTGGCGCCCTCCGCGGGCGCGGACGGGGCGGGGGAGTCGGTCCCGGCGCAGCCGGCCAGGAGCAGTGCTGCCAGGAGCGATCCGGTCAGCGCTCGGGCGGTGCGTGTCACGGTGGGGTCCTTCCTCGGTCGGTCACCTCTGCGGCGGGCGCCGGGTTTACCCGCTGCGCACCGCCGGAATCGACGGTAGGACTCGGCCGGGGGGCCGACGTGGGGCTTCCGTCCCCGGGCCAGAGGTCCCATGTCTCGGGTCGACGCCGGACGACGACGGCCGGCCCCGGGCTCGACGCCACGACGACGAGGGCCGGCCCACCCGCAGGTGGGCCGGCCCCGGGTCACGCCCGCTCGCTCACGGGCGCGGCGTCGTCGTCGGCGAGCGACCTCGCGCTCAGTCGACCATCGCCGGGCAGCCGCGGAACGGCGCGTACGACGTGTGCAGCCGCTCGTGGGCGAGGTGGCTGTTCGGCTCGCCGTAGTACTCGTCGTAGAGCCGGAGGATGTCCGGGTTGTCCTGCGACTTGCGGTACTTCGACAGCTTGTCGATCTCGACGAGCACGCGCTGGCGCGCGGCCATCTCGCCGACGCGGTCGGGCACCGGGTGCCCCGCGCCGTTGATGCAGCCGCCCGGGCAGGCCATGACCTCGATGAGGTCGTAGCCGACGTCCTCGCCCTCGCGGATCCGCCGCGCGAGCTCCGCGACGTTGCCCAGGCCGGACACCACCGCGACCTTCACCGTGGTGTCGCCCGCGGTGATCGTCGCCTCGCGGAAGCCGTTGAGCCCGCGGACCTCCTCGAACTCGAGGTCCTCGACCAGCGGGAGGCCGGTGAGCTTCTCGACCGCCATGCGCAGCGCGGCCTCGGCCACGCCGCCGGAGGCGCCGAAGAGGACGCCCGCGCCCGTGACGCGCCGGTACGGCTCGTCGAACTCGGCCGGCTCGACCTCCTCCGGCTCGAGGCGCAGCATCTGCACCATCTCGAGGAACTCGGTGGTGGTGAGCACCGCGTCGACGTCGCGCACGCCGTCGGGGGCGAACTCCGGACGCGCGGCCTCGTACTTCTTCGCGAGGCACGGCACGATCGAGACGACGTAGAGGTCCTCGAGGCTGACGCCGGCCTGCTGCGCGAAGTGGCCCTTCACCGTCGCGCCCATCATCTGCTGCGGCGACTTGCAGCTGGACAGGTGCGGGATGAGCTCCGGGTAGCGGCGCTCGACGAGGTTCACCCAGCCCGGGCAGCAGGACGTGAACTGCGGCATGACGCCGCCGTTGCCCACGCGGTCGAGGAACTCGGTGGTCTCCTCCATGATCGTCAGGTCCGCGGCGAACGAGAAGTCGAAGACCTTGTCGAAGCCGACCTTGCGCATGAGCCCGGCGATGAACGCCGACGCCTGGTCGACCGGCAGGTCGTACTCGCTCGCGATGACCGTGCGGACCGCCGGGGCGACGAACCCGACGACGACCTTCTTCGGGTCGTTGATCGCCGTGAACACGTCGCCGCGCTCGCGCTTGTAGTCGAGCGCGCCGCACGGGCAGGCGCGGACGCACTGGCCGCAGGAGACGCAGTCGGTGAGCGCGAGCGGCTCGCCGTTGTGCGTGCCGACCGTGAGCTGGCCCTCGTGGAACTGGTACGCCAGGACGCCGACGCCCTCGATCTCCGCGCACGCCGCGACGCACCGCCCGCAGGAGATGCACTTGTTGTTGTCGCGGACGATGAACGGGTGGTCCTCCTGGATCGGCGACCGCGGCCGCACGTGGAGGGGCGGCGCGAACTGCACGCCGTGGTCGGTGGCCTCGTTGCGCAGGGCGCAGTGGTTCTGCTTGGAGCAGCCGCACTCGAGGCAGCGGGACGCCTCCGCGCGTGCCTGCTCCTCGGTGAACCCGAGCTCGACCTCGACGAAGCTGTCGACCCGGTCGCCCGGGGGCAGCGCCGGCATGACGGCGCGGACCAGGCGCGGGATGCCCTCGAACTCGGCCTGCGGCAGCTCCTCGTTCGTGCCGCGGCTGCAGGAGTAGTCCTCGTGCGCCGGGCGCACGTAGCCGCGGGTGACGAAGTCGTCGATCGCCTTGGCCGCGCGGCGACCGGCGGCGATGGCCTGGATGACGGTCGCGGGGCCGGTGACGCAGTCGCCGCCGGCGAAGATGTTCCGCTCGGACGTCTGCATCGTCTGGCCGTCGATGTCGATGTCGCCCCACTTGTTCAGGCGCACCGGCAGGTCGTTGTAGAGGAAGGTCGTGTCCGTCGTCTGGCCGATGGCGCCGATGACGTAGTCGGCCTCGATGACGAAGTCGCTGCCCGGGACGACCTCGGGGCGGCGCCGGCCGGACCGGTCGGGCTCGCCCAGGCGCATCTGGACGCAGTGCACCTGCTTGCGGCCGTTCTCGCCGATGGTGATGCGGGTCGGCGCCGTGAGGAACACCATCTCGACGTTCTCGTGGAGCGCCTCGGCGATCTCCAGCGGCTCGGCCGGCATCTCCGCGCGGGTGCGGCGGTAGACGAGCTTGACGTTCTTGGCGCCCATGCGCAGCGCGGTCCGCGCGCAGTCGATGGCCGTGTTGCCGCCACCGATGACGACGACGGTCTCGCCCAGGTCGACCTTCGCGCCCTTGGTGACGTGGCGCAGGTAGTCGATGCCGAGCTCGACGCCCTCGAGGTGCTCGCCGTCGATCCGCATGGGGGAGGCGCGCC
>JAAZAC010000099.1 GCA_012514545.1 Actinomycetales bacterium
CTCGGCGTGCGCGTGGTCGGCGGCGGCCAGACCGACAACCCGTCCGTCGAGGACCTGGCCGACGCCGTCCGCAGCGTCGGCGCCGACACCGTGATCCTCATGCCCAACAACAAGAACGTGATCATGGCCGCCGAGCGCGTGCCCGAGGTCGTCGCCGACAAGCGCGTCGTCGTGCTGCCCACGCGCACGCTCGGCGAGGGCCTGGCGGCCGCGGTCGCCTTCAGCGAGGACGGCGACCCCGACGAGGTCATCGCCGAGATGGAGGGCGCGGCGCGCGGGGCCAAGACCCTCGAGGTCACGAGCGCCAGCCGCGACGTCCAGCTCCCGGGCGTCGACGTGCAGGAGGGCCAGGCGATCGGCCTCGTCGACGGGGTCTTGGAGCTGGCGGCCGAGGACCACGACGCCGCCCTGCTCGACCTCGTCATGCGGCACGGCGCGAGCCACGACGTGGCCACGCTGTTCCACAGCACCGAGGTCGACGAGGCGCGGGCCGCGGCCGTGGTGGCGCGGATCGGGGAGGCGTTCCCCGACCTCGAGGTCGAGGTCCACCCCGGCGGCCCCGACCTCTACCCGTACCTCATGGTCCTGGAGTGACGGCCCTGGAGCGACGCCCGGCTCGCGAGGCGCGGCGGGCGGCCGGAGGTGAACGGCGGCTTAGGCGAGGGTTACGTCTCCGTTAAGGTCCTCATCGCCTAGCTGAGACATCTCAAGGTCGCTGCGCGGATAGTGTCAGTGGACCGCGGAACGTGGCGGAGGTCTCAGTTCGGGGCCTCCGCCCTAAGCTCGCTCCCCAGGGAGGTCCCATGAGACGCTTCGTACCGCTCGTCGCCAGCGCGCTGGTCGCGCTCGCCCTCGCAGCCTGCAGCACCGGTGGGCCCGGCGGAGGTCAGCAGCCGCCCGACGACACCATCGACGTGAGCGTGACCGCCGCGAACAACGACCCCACGCAGCCCGTAAAGTCCGTCTCCTTGGGGAACGGCGACGAGCAGGTGTTCGCCGTCACCGTCTCCCAGGACGTCGCCGGCTTCGGGCTCCTCTACGTCGAGCTCGACCGCGAGGTCGACCTCGAGGTCATGACGGGCGCCTACGGGACCGTGAACTACAGCTCGTCGTCGCTCGCCTACTTCGGCTCGGGCAGCGAGGGGCTCGGGACCGCCGCGGCCGCGGGGCTCGGTCCGCAGGCCGTCACGCTGAGCGTGACCTGCCGCGGCTCGTGCGTGATCCTCGAGCTCGCCGCCGGCGGCACGTTCTACGTGCGGGTCACCAACCCCGGCCCCAGCACGAACGTGAGCCTCTACGTCTACGGCGACGACTACGGGGACGAGTACGAGCCGGAGAACGACACGCTCCAGGGCGCCCCGACGTTCCAGTTCTTCGACAGCGGCGCTATCGAGACCGTCGGCGACGTCGACTACTGGTACTTCGAGGCCCCGACCACCGTCACCTTCGACACCAACGACCTCGCCATCCCCCTCGAAGCCTGGATCCTCGACGCGGCGGGCAACCTCGTGGGGGACGGGCCCGGCCCCTACCTCCCCGGCGACCAGATCACGCTCTTCGCGAACGAGTACCTCAGGGTCTGGGCCGTGGAGGAGTGGCAGGCCGCCAGCTCGGCCCGCAGCCGCTACGACATCGAGGACGTCGACCCGCTCTAGGGCTTAGCTTGGAGGCATGAGAACGCCCATGACCCGGAAGCCGGGGCGCACCGCCCACGTCGACGCTCCCACCGTTCCGCCGGCGCCGCGGCCCGGCCGCCGGGTCGCGGCCCGGCTCGCTGGGGCGGCGGCGCTGCTCGCCCTCCTCATAGCCGCCTGCACGCCGCCGCCCCCGCCGCCGCCCGCCGACCCGCTCGTCGCGCGGGCCGACGGCGGCGCGAGCCCGTCGGCGACGGTCGACCTCGCCCCCGGCGAGTGGGCCGACTTCGAGCTCGTGCTCGACGCGGTCAGGCACTTCGACCTCGTCTACGCCGAGCTCGACACGACGCAGCCCGCCGTGGTCGAGCTCCGCGGCGGCAACTACTGGACCGCGATCGCCAGCAGCGACACGCCGGACTTCTTCGTGCGCGGCACGATCGCAGGCGTGCCCCAGCCGCGGCCGGCCGCCGCTCGGCTCGACCCCAACGCCATCGGGTACGACCTCGTCTGCCGCGGGCCGTGCGTGATCTTCCGGCCGACGAGCCAGCGGTTCTTCCTGCGCGTCGTCAACACCGGCGGTACCCTCCTCGACGCCGACGTCTTCCTCTACGGCATGGGGTTCGCCGACGAGCACGAGCCGGACAACGACCGCATGGACGACGCGCCGCCCCTCGCCGACGGCGAGACCGGCGCGCTCGAGCTGCTCGGCGACACCGACTTCTGGTACGCCCCGGTCGACGCGAACGTCACGTTCGTCCCCAACTCGGGCGGCCTGGCCCTGCAGGCGTCGGTCTTCGACGCCTGCGGCCTGTCGGTGGCGGGCCCGTTCGCCGGCGGGACCGCGTTCCGGGTGTTCGCCGGCGAGACCGTCCGCGTCAGGGCCGCCCAGGACCGCGCCGGCCCGCCGGGTCGCAGCGGCTACACGGTGCTGGTGGGGGCGCCCACCGGCGGCACGCCGCCGCGCGACCCCGGGTGCCGGCCCGCGACCGCGAACCTGAGCCCGAACACGCCGGTCGCCACGCAGTTCATGGGCTCGGGCGCCACGGCGACGTTCGTCGTCACCGTCCCCGCCGGCGTGCGCTCGCGCGACGTGATCCAGTTCGAGGTCGGCGGCTCGGCGCGCCTCGAGGTGCTGAGCTCGGGCGGCTCCGTGCTCTTCTCCAGCACCTCGCCCGACGTCTTCTTCGCCGGCGGCGCCGCCTCCATGGCCCCCGAGGTGGCACCGTCCGGGGTCGCCGTGAACCGCGTCTGCGGCGGGCCGTGCGTGATCGTCCCGTCGCCGGCGTCCTCCTACCTCGTGCGGGTCCGCAACACGGGCTCCGCGCGGAACGTGCCCCTCTACGCCTTCGGACGCGCTTTCGACGACGGCACGGAGCCGGCCAACGACGCCCGCAGCACGGCGCCCTCGATCGTCGGCGACGGCAGCGGCGCGATCGAGACCGTCGGCGACGTCGACCTCTGGCTCGTGCCGTTCACGGGGCAGGTGGCCTTCGACGCCGTGTCCGGCGGGCCGGCGCTGCAGGCGCACGTGCTGAGCCCGCAGGGCGCCGTCGTCGACGGGCCGTACGCCCCCGGGTCCACCTTCGAGGTCTTCGCCGGCGAGTTCGTCAGGGTCAGGGCCGCCGACCCGAACCGCGCGGCGGTCGCGGGGCGGAGCACGTACTTCCTCGACTAGCGGTTAGACTCGCCGCCATGCCGAGGACCGCCGCGCGCCTGGCGCGCCTGCTCGCCGCGACGGCGCTGTGCCTGTGCGCCACGCTGGCGGCGGCCCAGGTGTGCAGCGAGGAGCTCGCCGCCGCCGTGCCCGGCGGCGAGCTCGACCGTCCCGCGACGGGCGTCGACGCCGCGCTCGTGCTGCGGCGGGCGGTGCAGCTCGTCGAGCCGGCCCTGCCGCCCCTCGTGAGGGTCGACGGAGCCGTCGTGCCGGCGGACCACCCAGCCCGCGAGGCCGTCGACTACGTCAGGGCGCGCGGCCTCCTGCCCGACGGTTGGGACGCCGACGAGCTGACGCCGGAAGCCTGGCGGCAGATGCACGCCGGCTTCCTGGCCTGGTACAAGCTCGACGGCCCGCTGCCCTCGCGCGTCGGCTCGGTCCGCGAGCTGGTGGCCGACATGGCCGCGACGCTGGCGCGCGTGGGGGGTGCCGTGAGGCCGGCGGCGCTGCTCGCCTCCGACCCGGACGACGGCAACCGCCTCTCGTTCTGGGCGATCATCTGGAACTGGACCGTCTACCCGCGGCTCCTCGTCCACCGTCCCCTGGACGGCATCGAGCTGCGCGGGTCGCCGCGCGACGTCCTGTCGCACCTGAGCAACTGCGCGGTGCGCGTCAGCGCGTTCATCACCGCGCCCGAGGGCACGGCGAAGGACCTGTTCCTCGCCCACAACGACTCGCGCATGTACGTGGTCGCCAGCCAGCCGGACGCGGGCGCGTGGCCGCTCGAGGTACCGCCCGGCGCCGAGCTCGACGCGTTCGCGTTCGCGCTGCCCGAGCTCGCCGACGCTCAGGTCTACGCCGCCGTCTTCGACGGTCCCGAGGTCGGCTTCGGCACGATCTTGGGCCTCATGACGCGCGTGCGCACGAACCTGTCGCCGGCGGGCTTCCTCAGCCACATGCAGACGCCGTAGGGGCGAGGCGGCGCTAGCCGGC
>JAAZAC010000100.1 GCA_012514545.1 Actinomycetales bacterium
GCTCGGCCCGGACCGGGATCAGCGCTCGGCCTGGAACATCCAGAGGTGCTTCTCGAGGTCGGCCGTGATGCCGATGAGCAGGTCCTGGCTCACGACGTCGGTCTTCTCGGTCTCCTCGATCGCCGCGCGCAGCCGCTCGATCACGGCCCGCAGCGCGCGCACGATGTAGTCCACGACGTCGTCGTCACGCACCCACCCGGTCGGGTGCTCCGGCAGCGCGGAGTCCTGCGCGACGGTGGCCGCCCGCCCGTCGGGCGTGAGCCCGATGGTGACGACGCGCTCGGCGACGTCGTCGGAGTGGGTCCGGGCGGCGTCGACCAGCTCGTCGAGCTGCAGGTGCAGCGGACGGAACCGCGGGCCGACCAGCGTCCAGTGCGCCTGCTTGCCGACCAGGTGCAGGTCGATCAGGTCGGCGAGCACGCGGTTGAGCGCGGCAGCCGTCGCGGTCCTCTCCGCCTCGGGCAGGGGGCTGGTCATCTCGTACTCGGTCATCGCTCCACCTCTCTCGACGTGCCGACATCCTCACCCGAGTCTGCCCCTCCGGCCAGGCCGGGCGCCGGGACTCTCGGCCGGGGTCGGTCCCCGCCCCGGACCGGGTGAAAACGGCGCGCCCCCGCGCGATCACCCGGCCCGCGCCGCGAGGATGTCTCACGTCGCACCCGGGCACTGCCGATGTCCGGGGAGGACGCGGCGACCGACCCGCGAGGCCACCCACGACGGAAGGGGGCGTGTGTCCCTCCGAACCTCCGGACGCGCCGGATCGCCTCGCGCCGACTGGTTCGACCGCATGGTCGAGCGAGGCGCCGCCACCCCGCCCTGGGTGACGGGTGCGGCGGTCGCCGTCCTCCTCGCCGTGGCGTGGACCGCGACCTACTGGAGCGGAGGGTCGCAGCGCGCGCTCCCCCACCTCTTCTACATCCCGATCATCCTCGCCGTGCTGCCGTTCCGGCTGGTCGGCGGGCTCCTCACCGCCCTCGTGGCGGCCGTCCTCTGCGGGCCGCTCATGCCGCTCGACGCCACCACTGGCGAGCCGCAGACGACGGCGAGCTGGGTCTTCCGCGGGACGATGTTCCTGGCCGTGGCGACCGCCGCCGGCATGTCCCGCGCGGTGCGCGACCGCTTCAACGAGCACCAGCTCTCGACGGCCGTGCACAGCGAGATGGCGGACGCCGAGACCGTCACCGACGTCGACGAGACGCTCGTCCCCCTGCTGCCCGACGTCCTCGAGCACCGCCGGTTCCACCCGGTGTTCCAGCCCGTCTACGCGCTCTCCGACGGGCGCCTGCTCGCCGTGGAGGCCCTCACGCGGTTCGACGTCGAACCCCCCCGGGCGCCCGACGTCTGGTTCCGCACGGCGACCCGCGTCGGGCTCGGCGTGGACCTGGAGGTGGCGGCGCTCGAGGCGGCGCTCGAGGCCGTGGAGGACCTGCCGCCGTCGGTCGCGGTGTCGCTCAACGCGTCGCCGGCCACGCTCGGCGACCCGCGCCTGCACGCCCTCGTGGCGGCGAACCGGCACCGCCCGCTCGTCATCGAGATCACCGAGCACGCGGTCGTCTCCGACTACCACCTGCTCCAGGGCACGGTGGGCGACCTCCGCGCCCTCGGCGTGCGGATCGCCGTCGACGACGCGGGGGCCGGCTTCTCGAGCCTGCGGCACATCGTCCAGCTGGGCCCCGACACCATCAAGCTCGACATCTCGCTGACGCAGGGCGTCGCGGCGAACCCGCTGCGCCGGGCGCTCGCGGGGGCGCTCATCGACTTCGCCCAGCGGACCGGCGCCGAGCTCGTCATCGAGGGGATCGAGGAGATCGGCGACCTGTCGATCTGGACGAGCCTCGGCGCCGACGCGGCCCAGGGCTACCTGCTCGGTCGCCCCGGGCCGCTGCCGGTCGCGGAGTACTGCGCCCTGATGTCGTCCCTGCGAGGCGCGCGCGCCTGACGCGCGCACGACCGAGGCCGGCGCGGGCGCGCCACGAGCGGGCGCCGTCGTCCGGCGCCCGGGACAGGCCGCTCAGGCCTGGGCGTCCGCCTGCGGCGAGAGCATGAAGCCGGTGCCCTCGGGCGACGGCACGGCGTCCAGCTGCTGGTCGGCCAGCCGCTCCGACGTCGCGGGCTCCACGTACACGTGCGCGCCGCCGGCGTCGATCACGTCGTCGCCCGGGACGGGGGCCGTCACGAGGGACAGCTCGAAGTTCCCCTCCTGCTCCGCCGGGGCGATGCGCAGACCACCCTCCGCGGGCAGCTCGGCCCGGGAGGCGATGTCCAGCACGGCGATGCGGGCGTTCTCGGTCAGGGTCAGCATGCGCGTCCCTTCGGTCGTTCAGTTCGGCCACCTCGGCGACCGCGGACAGTCATCCACCGTCGCCGCATCCCGCCGACGCCGCAACCGCTCGACCGTGATCGTCCACTCATCGGGACGGGCCGGTGCCACACTGAGCGGACACCCCTACCCCCAGGAGGCGCCATGGCACGCGTGTTCGTCACCGGATCCACCGCCGGCATCGGACGGGAGATCGCCCGGCAGCTGCTCGAGGCGGGGCACGAGGTGGTCGGGCACGCACGCAGTCCCGAGCGGGCCGACCAGGTCCGGGCCGTCCTGCCCGGCCTGGCGGACGTCGTCGTCGGCGACCTGTCCTCGCTCACCCAGACGCGCGCCGTCGCCGAGGCGGCGGTCGCGACGGGGCCGTTCGACGCCGTCGTGCACAACGCGGGGGTCGGCGGCGGGTCGCCGGAGAAGATGATCACAGCGGACGGGCTCGAGCGCATCCACCAGATCAACACCGTCGCGCCGTACCTGCTCACGGCCCTCATGCCGCGGCCGCGGCGGCTCGTCTTCACGACGTCCGGGCTGCAGGCCAACGGCTACGCCGAGCCGGACGAGATCGAGTGGCCGTGGGACGGCATGCAGGCGTACGCCGACTCCAAGCTGCAGGACCTCATGATCGCGCTCGCCGTCGCACGGCTCTGGCCGGACGTGGTCGCCAACGCCGTCGACCCGGGCTGGATCCGCACGCGGCTCGGCGGGCCGAACGCGACCGACGACGTCGCGGCCGGCGCGGACACGCAGGTCTGGCTGGCCACGAGCGACGACCCGGACGCGCTGGTCAGCGGACGGTTCCTCAAGCGGCGCACGGAGCTCGAGCCCAACCCGCAGGCGCTCGACGTCGAGCTGCAGGACCGCCTGCTGGCGCGCCTCGCCGAGGAGACCGGGACGCCGCTGCCGCGCTGAGCGGGCGGCGCCGGGTGCTCAGCCCTCGACGGCGGCGTCGCGCTCGGCGAGCGCCTCGGGGCCCGGGCCGGTGAACGCGCGCGAGCGCTCGACCGCGAACACGCTGCCCGTGAACAGGCGCGAGTCGCGCCGCGGGTCGACGAGGACCGTGGTGCTCCCCGGCACGGCGGCCCGGTCGCGCCGGCCCGTCGCGCCCGACGGCGAGGGCGCGCCCTCCGTCGGCGTCGTCCCGGCGGCGGGGGCCGGCGTGGCGCCCGGCGGCCGCTCGCCCGGCCGCTGCCGCGCCCGCCACTCGACGAGCGCCTCCCGCACGTCGCACGCCAGGTCGGCGAGCCGGGGCGCGTCCGCGGCGCTCATCGCGGCCCGGACGCGCACGCGGTCGCCCGTGGCGTCGACGACCTGCAGCACCGCGAGCCGGCGGTCCCACAGGTCGTTGGCCTCGAGCACCCGCAACAGCTCCGCCCGCACGTCGGCGACGGGCACGCCCGGCTCGAGGTCCAGCTCCACCGTGCCGACGATCTCGGCGCTGCGGCGGGTCCAGTTCTCGAACGGCGCCGACGTCAGCCGCCGCGCGGGCACGACCACCCGGCGGTCGTCCCACGCCTGCACGACGACCGACGTCGTCGTGATCTCCTCCACCCGGCCCCACACGCCGTCGACGGACACGACGTCGTCCAGCCGGACGGCGTCGGTCGCGGCGAGCTGAACCCCAGCGGCGACGTCGCGCAGCCACGGCACCACCGCGGCCACCGCGGCGACGAGGGCGAGCGCCACGAGCGCGGCCAGCACCAGGGCGGCCGGCCGCGTCGCCGGCTGCACGCCGAGCAGCCCCGCGACGCCCGCCGTGACGACGACGGCGACCGCGGCCCGGCGCAGGGCCGCCGCCTGCGCGCGGCTCCCCCGGGCCTGCCGGTGCCCCGGCGCGTCCGTGCGGTGCCGGCCCAGCGCGGCGTCGACGCACGCGGGCACGACGACGGCGAGCAGCCAGGCCCCCGCGGCGATCCCGACGAGCGCGGCGGCGACGTCGACCCCGTGCGGCGTCCCGTCCGCGACGACCCCGACGGCGACCCACACGGCGAGCACGGCGAGCAGCACCCGCAGCGGGCCGCGCGTACGGCGGGCGAGGTGCGCCCACAGCCAGCGCCGTCGGCCCACCGCGCGCAGCAGGGCGGCGACGGCCTCCGTGAGCAGGATCGCGACGATGAGCGCCCCGGCGACGGCGAGGACGACGGCGGCGGGGGCCAGCGTCGTGCCGCCGGACGCGGCGGCGGGGAGCACGGCGGACGGGACGGTCACGGCGAGGACGGCCATGGGGCGCATCGCCCCAGGCTAGGGCGGTCGGCGCGGACGCGGGGAGTGAGCGGCGGCGGCGCCGGGGGCAGGGCCGAGCTCGGCGAGGGGCCCGCGCGGGGTGCGATCCGCTCGACATGCGGCCCGCCCGGATCGCACTTACCGTCCTGAAAAGGGTCGGTCCTCACCGGTCCCGTTCACCGACGGAAGGGGAACACCATGGGTATCGGCGGGATCATCAGTGCGATCGTCGTCGGCCTCATCATCGGCGCCCTCGGCCGCCTGTTCGCGCCTGGTCGCCAGCGCATCTCCATCCTTGTCACGATCATCATCGGCATTCTCGCCGCGCTGCTGGGCACCTGGATCGCCTCGCTCATCGGGGTCGAGCAGACCAGCGGCATCGACTGGATCGAGCTCCTGCTGCAGATCGGGCTCGCCGTGATCGGCGTGCTCATCGCCGCCCGCCTCATGGGCTCGCGGCGCCGCACGGTGCTCTGAGCAGGCCCTCGGGGAGGCGGTCGCCACGGGCGGGCGCCTCCCCGAGTCATGTCCGAGAGATCCCGGAGTGGATCGCCATGGCGCCACGGCGCTCCACTCGAGCCGTTCCGCCGCCAGGACGCGCCAGTCCAGGGCGCCTGGTCGACGCTCAGCCCGACGCGCTACCCCCGCAGCGCGTCGAGGCGCCCGGCGGCCTCCTCGAGCACGGCCTCCCGCCCCGCGTACACGCCCTCCGCGCGCGGCCAGTGCACGACGACGTCCGTGAACCCGAGCGCGGCCGCCCGCCCGACCGCCTCCTCGAACAGGTCGACGGACTCCAGGGAGTAGCGCGGTGCGGCGTCGACGTTGAGGTAGCGCGCGATCGCCGACGGGTCGCGCCCGGCCGCGCGGGCGGCGTCGTCGAACCGGGCGACGTGCTCGGCCAGCCCCGCCCACCAGGCCTCCCACGCGGCCGACGGCGACGCGCCGTCGTCGGGCACGGGGCGGCCCAGGGTGGCCCAGCCGTCCCCGAACCGGGCGGCCACGGCCATGGCGCGCGGCCCGTCCGCGGCGACGACGAACGGCACCCGCGGCTGCTGGACGCACCCCGGGATCATCCGCGCGCCGTTCGCGGTGTAGTGCGCGCCGGCGTGGTCGGTCACGGGGTGCGTGAGGAGCGCGTCGAGGAGCTCGACGAACTCGGCGAACCGGGCCGTGCGCTCGGCGAGCGTCGGCGCGGGGCCGAGCACCTCGGCGTCGTGCCCCCGGCCACCCGCGCCCAGGCCGAGGACGAGCCGGCCGCCGCTGATGTCGTCGAGGCCCATGACGTCCTTGGCGAACGGCACCGGGTGGCGGAAGTTCGGGCTCGCCACCCACGTGCCCAGGCGGATGCGCTCCGTCACGGCGGCGACGGCCGCGAGCAGGGGCATCGTGGCGAACCAGGGCTCGTCGGCGAGGGACCGCCAGGCCAGGTGGTCGTACGTCCAGGCGTGGTCGAAGCCGTACTCCTCCGCGCGGCGCCAGCGCTCCCGGGCGCGCGGCCACCGGTCCTGGGGCAGCAGGACGACGCCGACCCGCACGTCAGGCCCAACCCAGCTCGTGGAGGCGCTCGTCGTCGATGCCGAAGTGGTGGGCGATCTCGTGCACGACCGTCACCGCCACCTCCTCGACGACCTCCTCCACCGTGTCGCAGATCGCGAGCGTGGGCTCGCGGAAGATCGTGATGCGGTCGGGCAGCGCGCCCGCCGCCCACCAGCCGTCGCGCTCGGTGAGGGCGACGCCGTCGTAGAGGCCGAGGAGGTCGTCCGGCTCGCCGGGCGGGGGGCGGTCCTCGACGAGGACGACGACGTTGTCCATCTGCTCGGCGATCTCCTCCGGAATGAGGTCGAGCGCGTCGCGGACCGCGTCCTCGAACTCCTCGCGCGACATCTCGACCACGGGGCCATTGTGGCGCGGCCGGGCGGGGCGGGGCGGGACGTCGGGCGGCGTCCGGCGCCCACCCCGAACCGGCTTTGGAGATCCCTGGCGGAGACCGTATGCTTTCGGAGGTCTTCGGCGCTTCGACGTCACGGGCGTCCGGTCGGGCCCCCATCGTCTAGCGGCCTAGGACCCCGCCCTTTCACGGCGGTAGCACGGGTTCGAATCCCGTTGGGGGTACGTGCACGTGGAGTGGAGCACGACAACTGAAGAGCGTTCGAGTTCAGCAGTACCGCAAGGCCCCGTAGCGCAGTCTGGTTAGCGCGCCGCCCTCTCACGGCGGAGGTCGCGGGTTCAAGTCCCGTCGGGGTCGCTCGGTTCGGTCC
>JAAZAC010000101.1 GCA_012514545.1 Actinomycetales bacterium
AGCCGGAACGAGGGGGTCGGCGTCGTCGTGTGGAGCCCGCTGCGCGGCGGCTGGCTCACCGGCAAGCACCGCCGCGAGCAGGCGGCGGAGGGCTCCCGCGTCGCGCACGCGGACGCGTGGTCGTGGACGGAGCGCTGGGACAACTACGCGCACGAGCGCACCTGGCGCGTCCTCGACGCGCTGCGCGCCGTCGCCGACGACGTCGGCCGCACCCCCGCGCAGGTCGCGCTGGCCTGGCTGCTGACGCGCCCGGGCGTCACCGCGCCCATCCTCGGCGCCCGCACCCTCGCGCAGCTCGAGGAGAACCTCGGCGCGATCGGCTGGGAGCTGGACCCGGAGCACGCCGCCCGGCTCGACGAGGCGAGCGCCGTCCCGGCCCCGTACCCGTACCGGATGATCGCGGACCTGCAGCCGGTCGGTCGGTAGCGCGCCCGCGCCGCTCTGCCGTGGGCGTATCCGCCCGCGGCAGAGCGGGGGCCGACGGCGCGGGCCGGCGTGCGAGCGTGGGCGGGACAGCACAGAAGGAGGGTTCCCATGAGCGTCCCGTCCGCCGCGGCGACCGGCGCCGTGCTGCGCGCCGACGCGCCCCCGCTCGCACCGTTCGACGACCAGCTCGCCGCCCGCCTGCTCCACCAGCGGATCATCGTGCTGGGCCAGGAGGTCGACGACCCCGTCGCGAACCGGATCTGCGCCCAGCTGCTCCTGCTGTCCGCGGAGGACCCGCGCGCCGACATCGCCCTCTACATCAACTCGCCGGGCGGCTCGATCTCGGCCGCGCTCGCGATCTACGACACGATGCGGCTCGTCCCCAACGACGTGTCCACCCTCGCGATGGGCCTCGCCGCGAGCGCGGGCCAGTTCCTGCTCTCGGCCGGCACGCCGGGCAAGCGGTTCGCGCTCCAGCACGCGCGGATCCTCATGCACCAGCCCGCGGGCGGCATCGGGGGCACGGCGATCGACGTCGCGATCCAGGCGGAGAACCTGCGCCACACCAAGCGGACGATGCAGGCGCTCATCGCCGAGCACACCGGCCAGCCGGTCGAGCGCATCGAGCGCGACTCGGACCGCGACCGGTGGTTCACCGCGGAGGAGGCGCGGGAGTACGGGTTCGTCGACCGGGTCGTGGCGCGCCTCGACGACGTCCGGCCCGACGCCGGCCGCCCCGTCGGCCTCTGACCGTCGCCCGGGGGTCGCCCAGGCGTCGCCCAGGCGTCAGGCGGCCTCGGGCGTCAGGCGACGCAGAGGTAGGCCTCGCACAGCGCGGCCGTCGGCGCGTCCGGCGCCGGCGTCGCGGGCGGGGCCGCGGGGTGCTCGGGTCGGGAGTCCAGCCGCCGCACCGCGGCGAGCGCGCGCGGGTCGACGGCGCGGGCCCGCGGGCCGGCCGCCGGGGTCCGCGCCTCGGCGGCGAGCAGCTCCGCGGCGACCTCGGTGAGCAGGTCGACGAGGCGGATGCCGAGCGCCCGGCACACCGCGACGAGGACCTCCGACGACGGCTCCTTGCGCCCGCGCTCGATCTCCGACAGGTAGGCCACGGAGATCCGGGCCTCCGCGGCGACGTCGGCCAGCGTGCGCCGCTGGGCGGCCCGGCGCCGGCGGAACGCGGCGCCGACGAGGCGGCGCAGGAGGGGCTCCGGCCCCCGTGCGGGCGCGCGCCCCGGGGGCACGGCCCGGGCCGGGACGCCCCGCGACGGCGCCCCCCGCGGCGGCGTGCGCACCGGGCGCGGGGCGGGGGACAGCGAGGTGGTGGAGCCCGACGTCATCCTTCGGACGCTAACAGCGCGACCCGACACCGAGGAGGGTTCCGCCTTCTGCCCTCGGCGAAGGCGTCCGCCGCACGGGGGCGAGGCGGCCGACCGACCCGGCGGGTCAGGCCGGCCCGGCGAGCCCCGCCGGCCACTCCACGCCGCAGCCGTGGCAGCGCAGGGCCTCCTGCGGCCGCCCCAGCGGGACCACCGGCACCCAGAAGAGGTGGAACCACGTGCGCACCTCGAGGTGGTCGTAGGGGCGGTCGACACCGCAGAGCGGGCAGCGGAACGTGCCCGTGTCCAGCAGCCGCCGCCGCAGCCGGGTGCCGAAGAAGAGGATCACCCTCCCACCGTGGCACGCCCGCGCCGCGATCTCCCACGGGACCGGGCCCGGACGGGTGAAGCCCGCCGGCTACAGCTCGCCCGTGCGCTGGAGCGCGCGCATCGCGAACCAGCCCACCGGGATGCGGGCCCAGAAGGTGACCAGGCGGAACAGCAGCACGATCGGCGTCGCGAGCGGGAGGGCGATCTTCGTCGTCGTGGTGAGGGTCGTGACGAGGGACAGCTCGACCGCGCCGAGGCCGCCGGGCACGGGCGCGAGCGAGCCGACCGCGTTGCCGAGCAGGTAGACGATCGCGAGGTCGATGAGGGAGACCCGGTCCGCCTGCCCGAACGCGGCGAGCGTCGCCCAGAACGCGCCGAGGTAGCCGAGCGTCATGAGCATGCTGCCGCTGACGGCGACCGCGAACCGGCGCGGCTGGCCGATGAGCTGGACGAGCCGGGGCCACGTCGTCTGCCACACCGGCACGACCTTGCGGCGCGCCCACGCGCGGACCCCCGGCACGAGCATCGCCACCGCCACGACGACGGCGACGACGACCAGACCCAGGAGGATCGCGCGCGACGGGAGCTGCTCCCCGATGGGCACGTCGCCGGGGCTGAGGATCGACAGCACGAGGAGCAGCAGGATCGTCGTGATGAACTGCGCGAGCTGGACGAGGCCCACGGACGCGACCGCGAGCGCGTTGGACACCCCCCGCCGGGTCAGCATGCGCAGGTTGAGGGCGGCCGGGCCGACGCCGGCGGGCGCCGCGAGCGAGACGTAGGAGGCCGCGGCCTGGACCATCGTGGTCCGCCACAGGGGGAGCCGGGTGGGCGAGAAGGCGATCATCGTGATCGCCGGCCCGACGAACGTCAGCAGCGCGAGCCCGAACGCCGCGAGCGCCCACCACGGGGACGCGCGCCGCAGGGTCTCGAGCATCTCCTCGAGGTTGAGCGAGGTGATGACGGCGAACGCCGCCACGATGCCGAGGACGAGCATGACGATCGTGCGCGCGCCGAACCGCACCACGCGCTCGGGCTCCACCACCGCCTGCGGCAGGCGGGCGAGCAGCGCCTCGCGCAGCTCGCCCATGACGTGCCGGTTGCGCCGCGCCTCCTCGCGCGTCGCCCGCGGGAAGGCGATGGGCTGCAGGAGGGGGCCGATCGTCGCGAGGTCCTTGGGGATCGTGCGCACGGCCGACGCCACCGCGCGGTCGGGGCCGACCTTGAGCGCGAGCACCGTGAGCATCGTGGCGACGTCCATCCGGCGGGCCAGCTCCGCCGACGCGACGTCGCCCGACTCCCAGCCCGTGAGCAGCACGACCGGCGCGCCGGGCGTGCGGGCGCGCGCGGACGGCGCGTCCTCCGGGCAGCTCTCCGCGTCGGGGTTGACGAGCACGACGTCGGACGTGATCGCGCGGTGCGCCAGCCCCGCGCCGTGCGCGATGGCGAGCTGCTCCCAGATGGCGTCGAGCACGGCGTCGGTCACCGCCTCCGGCGGGACGTCGCGCAGGGGCACCGCGCCGCGCGCGTGCTCCTGGATGAGGATCATCGAGTCCTCGGCCTCCGCGATGCCGAGGAGCCGCGGCGTGCAGACGCCCGCCGACCAGGCCGCGTAGGACAGCAGGGCCGCGCGCTCGGCGGCCTGGCGCAGGGAGACGACGGCGCGCCCCTCGATCCCCCGCAGCCGCATGGACCGCCAGAACCGGGTGAGGACGCCGACCACCTGCCGGTCGCCGTCGAGCACGACGACGTCGAGCCGCTCGCCGTCGACGGTCGTCATCGCGTAGACGCGGTTGTCCCCGATGCGGGTGATGGCGACGGCGGCGAGGTCGGTGGCGAGCTCGGCGGTGTCGTTGCCCTCGACGCCGATGTCGTGCACGCGCACGAGCCGGCGCGGCGCGAACCCCGCGCGCCGGATGCCGTCGACGAGCGCCGCCCCGTACGCGCGCTCCGACGTCACGCCGAACGCGTACCGCAGCGTCAGCCCGCTCGCCCGGCCGATGAGCACCGAGAGCAGCGCGGCGGGCAGCGTGAGCAGGCCGGTGATGACGGCGACGCCCAGCACCACCCACAGGAAGTTCCACGACCAGCCCACGGTGCGCCGTCGGCCGCGGGTGCCCGACGCGGTGAGGAGCGCGGCCACGGCGGTGAGCATGGTCGGGACGGTGACCACCCACTCGCCGTCGACCCACGTGGAGAACTCGTTGCGCAGCGCCGGGATGCCGCGGTTCTGGATGAGCCACGCCGCCGCGAGCGCCCCGAGCCCGCCGACGACGGCCCCTGCCACGGCCTCGAACGCCTGCCGGAAGAGCCGGCGCAGCACGAGCTCGAGGAGCACCGCGATCGGCGCGAGCACGGTGATGATCCACTCGAGGACCGCCACGGGCACGATGACGAGCCCCCGGACGATCTCGGCCGCGTCCTGCACGTCCTCGGCCAGCCCGCGCGTGGTGCCGTGCGCGTAGACGGCGAGCACGACGACGAGCGCGATGCCCAGCAGCGCCGCGATCGCCCCGACGAGGTCCGCGGGGTGGTGGACGCGCGCCGCCGGCGTGTCGACGATGCGGACGCCGTGGTCGGCGGGGGCGCGACTGCGGAGGCGCAGTCGCTCCGCAGGCGGGCTGGACATGGTGGCGAGTCTAGGACCGGGTGGAGTTCGGCCGACGGCGTTGACGGCCCGCGGGCGGCGCAGGACGCTGGGTCGATCCCGCGGGCGCGCCGCGCCCGCGGCCGCGAAGGAGCGGACCATGACCGAGCGGATGCAGCGGCTGCTGGCCCAGGCCGACGGCGCGGACCCGGTCGCGGCGCTCGCCGCCGTCGCGGCGCTGCGCGTGGAGCTCGAGCGGCGGGAGGCCGTGCTGGTGCGGCGCGCGCGGGTGCGCGGCGCGTCGTGGGCGGCGATCGCCTCGGTGCTCGGGGTCTCCCGGCAGGCGCTGCACCGCAAGCACGGCGGCGGCTGGCGCGACCGGCAGCCGGCCTGAGCGGCGTCCCGGGATCGCTGGCGCCCGGGCGCGTTCAGCGCCGGCGGTGCGCCTTCGTGGCGTACATCCGCTGGTCCGCGGCCGCGAGGAGCCGGTCGAGCGGCATGCGCGGGTCGGCGGACATCGCGTAGCCGACGCTCGCGCCCACGGTGACCGTGCCGCCCGGCAGCGTGATCGGCTGCTCGATCGCGTTGACGAGCCGCCCGACGACGACGCTCACCTCCTGCTCGTCGTGCACCTCGGTGAGCAGGACGCCGAACTCGTCGCCGCCGAGCCGGCCGAGGTGGTCGTGCGCGCGCAGGGACGCGGCGAGGCGCCGCGCGACGACGACGAGGACGTCGTCGCCGGCCTGGTGGCCGAGGCGGTCGTTGACGTCCTTGAAGTGGTCGAGGTCGACGAAGAGCACGGCGACCGCCGCGCCCGGCCCGGCCTGCGGGAGCGAGGCGGACATGCGCCGCAGCAGCTCGCCGCGGTTGGGCAGGCCGGTGAGGTCGTCGTGCGACGCCGCGTGCGCGAGGGCGCGCTGGGCGTTGAGGCGCTCGCTGACGTCCCGCTGCTGCACGACCATGCCCTCCACGAGGGAGTCCGAGAGCAGGTTGTGGAACGTCCACTCGTACCAGCGGCGCTCGAGGCTCGCGTGCACGACGAGCACGTCCATGCTCGAGCGCGCGTCCGCGCCGCGCTGCATGAGCTCCGACAGCCGCGCGGCCACGGCCGGCCGGTGCTCGGCGTCGACGATGTCGAGGAGCGGGCGGCCGAGCAGGTCGGCGGGCCGGTAGCCCATCGCGCGCTCCGCGGCCGGGCTGACGTAGGTGAGGATCCCGCCGCCGTTGCTCACGGTGAGCACGTCGGTCGAGCTCTCCATGAGGGCGCGCAGGCGCGCCTCGGCGCGGGCCAGCGCGTGCGCGTACCCGGCCTGGTCGGCGGCGTGCCGCGCGACGACGAGCAGCACGGCCCAGGCGAGGACGAGCAGCGCGCCCGCGCCCACGTGGCTGTGGTCCGGCGCGAGGACGGACCCGAGCAGCTCGGTCCGCACCCCCGCCTCGCCGAGGGCGGTGAGCGCCGTCGCGGTGATCCCTGCGACGACGGCGAGGCGCCGCCCCGCGCGCTGGACGAGCGGCACCGCGGCGAGCGTGACACCGGCGGGCACGAGCATCGTCCAGCCGGCGTTCCAGAACAGCGCGGTCACGGCCGCCGCGGCCAGCACGAGCCGCAGGCCGTGCCGCTCCTCGAGCCGGCCCGAGCCGAGCGACGGCTGGCTCCTGTCGCCGGCGATGAGCACCGCGAGCGGCACGAGCAGCGCGACGACGACCGGGTCGCCGAGCACCAGCCCGCGGGGCTGCAGCCACAGGAGCGCGGGCAGCGCGATGCCGAACGCCACCACCGCGACGAGGGTGGTGCGCAGGTTGCTCCCGGATCTGGGCACGTCACGCTCCGTCGTCGCGGGCCCGGCGGTGCCGGTCCTCTCGGTAGTGATCGGCGCGCGGGGCCCGCGGGATGAGCCCGAGGCGTCCCCGACGCGCGGCGGGTCAGGTGATCCCGAGCGCGTCGAGCACCGTCTCCGGTAGCAGGGTGTAGCCGACGAACGCGACCACGTCCAGGGCCGTGTGGGCGACGACGAGCGGCAGCACCCGCCGCGTGCGCACGTAGTACCAGCCGAACAGCAGGCCCATGACGACGTTCCCGACCGCCATCCCGGGCCCCTGGTAGAGGTGGTACGCCCCGCGGAGCAGGGCGCTCGCGGCGAGGATGCCCGGCGTCGTCCAGCGCAGCTCGCGGAGCCGCTCGACGAGGTAGCCGACGGCGACGACCTCCTCGAGGAGCGCGTTCTTCAGCGCCGCGAGGACGAGGACGGGCACCGCCCACCAGTGCGGGTCGAGGCCCGAGGTGTGGATGGCCACGCTCAGCCCGAGGGCGCGGCCGGCCACGTAGAGGCCGAGCCCGGGGATCCCGACGGCGGCCGCGATCCCGAGCCCGACGGCCACGTCGCGGACGGGCCGGGTCCGGTCGAGCCCGATGCGCCGCAGCGCGGACCGGCCGGGCGCGGCGAGGAGGTACAGCGCGAGCGCGACCGGCACGAGCGCGAACGCGATGTCGAGGAGCTGGTAGGTGAGGTCGAGGTACGGCCGCTCGGACCGGGAGGGGTTGAGCACCGCGGTCTGCTGCCCGAGCGGGACGTCGGCCGTCAGGCGCGTGTACAGGCGCAGCGCCGCGTAGACGGCGGACTGGCCGAGGGACAGGCCGAGGACGATCCAGACCTCGGCGCTCAGGCGGCGTCGCGGGCGGGCCTCGGCGGGGGCGCCGGGCCCGTCGCCCGCGGGGGGCGGGGTGACGTCCGTGGGAGGCGCGTCGCCCGCGGGAGGTGGGGTGACGTCGTCGGGCACGGGGTCAACCTACGTGACCCGGCGACCGGTCAGCGCCGGGGGTATTGACACGGTGAGGACCGGGGATTCATAGTGGAGCCAACAACTTTGCGGCACAAAGTACTTTGCAGGAGGGGACATGGACGACGAGCGACCGCTCGACCCCGAGGCGGGCGCCGCCATCGTCGAGGCGCAGCGCGCCCGCGTGGAGGCCTCGACGGCCGTCGACCCGCGCGTGCTCTTCGGCGCGTGGGGGCTGGCGTGGCTGCTCGGGTTCGGCCTCCTGTGGGCGGCCGCGCTCGACGAGCCGCTCGTGCCCGTCGACCTCGGCGTCGCCCTGGCCGTGTTCTTCGCCCTGCTCGCCGCGGCCGGCGTCGTCACCGCCGTGCACATCGCCACGCGGTCGCGCGGCGTGCGCGGGATGTCGGCGCGGCAGGGCGCGCTCTACGGCTGGGGCTGGTTCCTCGGCTTCGCGGTCGTCGGCGCCCTGGCCCACGCGCTCCGGCGCGCGGGCGCCTCGGAGGACGTCGTGTCGCTCGTCATGATGGCGACCTCCGTGCTCCTCGTGGGCGCCCTCTACATGGCCGGCGGCGCGCTCTGGGACTCGATCTCCCAGTGGGCCCTCGGGGCCGTCATCACGGTCTCGACGGTGGTCGCGCTCGTCGTCGGCCTCCCGCACGCGTACCTCGTCATGAGCCTCGGCGGCGGTGGCGCGATGCTCGTCGCGGCCGGCGTCGAGGCCCTCCGGCGGCGTCGGGCACGGGGGCACTGATGGGCGAGGAGCTGCTGGACCCCCTCATCCACACGCAGGCCCGCCTGCGGATCATGACCACGCTGACGTCGCTCCCCCGGGGCGACCGGCTCACCTTCCCCCGGCTCCAGGCGCTCGTGGAGGCCAGCGCCGGGAACCTGTCCACCCACCTGCGCCGCCTCGAGGAGGCCGGCTACGTCGAGGTGGTCAAGGGCCACCAGGGGCGCGTCCCCTCCACCCAGGTCGGAGTCACCGACGCCGGGCGCCGCGCCTTCGACGACTACCTCGCCCGCCTGCGCGCCCTGCTCACCGCGTCCGCCACAGCGGGCCCCGACGGGGCCACCGGCACCGACGACTCCCAGGAGAACTGATGCACACCGCCACCAGCACCCGCACCGGCGCCCTACCGGGCGCCCCCACCGGCACCGCACCCGGCGACCCCGTCATCGAGGCGCGCGGCGTGACCCGCCGCTTCGGCGCCGTCACCGCCCTCGACGCCGTCGACCTCGTGGTCGAGCCCGGCGAGCTCGTGGGCCTGCTCGGCCCCAACGGCGCCGGCAAGACGACGCTCCTGTCCCTGGTCACCGGCCAGCGCCGCCCCGACGCCGGCGTGGTCCGGCTCTTCGGCGGCGACCCGCGCGACCCGCGCTCGCGGACCCGCCTGGGCACCACGCCGCAGGAGACCGGCCTGCCGCCCACCCTGCGCGTCGCCGAGGTGGTCGACTTCGTCGCCCGGCACTACCCCGACCCGCGCCCGACCGGCGCGCTGCTCGAGGAGTTCGGCCTCGCCCCGCTCGCCCGGCGCCAGACCGGCGGCCTGTCGGGCGGGGAGAAGCGGCGCCTCGCCGTCGCGCTCGCGCTCGTCGGCAACCCCGAGCTCGTCGTGCTCGACGAGCCCACCACGGGCCTCGACGTCGACGGCCGGCACGCGCTGTGGGAGGCGCTCCTCGCCTACCACGCGTCGGGCGGCACCCTGGTGCTGACGAGCCACTACCTCGAGGAGGTCCAGGCGCTCGCCCAGCGGGTCGTCGTCGTCGACCACGGCCGCGTGCTCGCCGACGACGGCCTCGACGCCGTGCTCGCGCGCGTCGCCATGCGCCGGGTCGCCTTCCGGCTGCCGCCGGGCCCGCTCGACGGCGCCGCGACCCACGCGCGCCTCGCCGCGCTGCCCGGCGTGGCCGACGCCGTGCGGGAGGGCGACCGCGTCGACCTCCTCGCGTCCGACGCCGACGAGGTCGTGCGCGGCCTCGTCGCCGCGGGCGTGCCGTTCCGCGACCTCGACGTCCGCCGCGCCTCCCTCGAGGAGGCGTTCCTCACCCTCACCCGCGCGGGTGGGGCCGACCAGGAGGTAGCCGCATGAGCGCCCTCGCCCTGACCTGGCACCACGCCCGGTACCAGCTCCTCGAGACCGTCCGGGTCCCGATCGCCGTCGTCGGGATGATGCTGTTCCCCGCGCTGGCGCTCGCGTTCTTCGTGCTGCCGCAGCAGGAGGTGGCGCAGTCGCCGACGGCGGCGGCCGCCGCGGTCGCGCAGCTCGCGCTGTTCGCCGTGATGTCGACCTTCACGTTCACCTACGGCGCCGGCGTCGCCGAGGACCGGGCCCTGCCGTTCGACGCCTACGTGCGGACGCTGCCGGCCGGGCCGGGCGCGCGGCTCGGCGGGCGGCTGGTGTCCGGGCTCGTCCTGGGGCTCGCGTCGCTCGCCCCGCTCGTGCTCCTCGGCTGGCTGTTCACCGCGGCCGACCCGGGCGTCGGGCGGCTCCTCCTCGGCGTCGCCACCGTGCTCGTCGCGGCCGTGCCGTTCCTCTGCCTCGGCCTCGCGATCGGGTACGGGCTCTCCACCAAGGCGGCGCTCGCCGTCGCGCAGGTGGTGCTCTTCCCGCTCGCGTTCGCCGGCGGGCTCTTCCTCCCGCCGCAGATGTTCCCCGCCTGGCTGGACACCCTCTCCGGGTTCCTGCCCAGCCGGGCCGGACGGGACGTCGTCGTGCAGGCGGTGCTCGGCACCGGGGCGACGGCGCAGGACTACGTCGTGCTCGCGGCGTGGACGCTCGCCCTGGGGGCCCTGGCCGTGTGGGTCTACCGGCGCGACGAGGGTCGCCGCTTCCGCTGACCTTCGCGGCCGGGGACGACGACGGCGGGCCGGGGGGACGTCCCCGGCCCGCCGTGCGTCCGTGGGCCCCGGTGGTCCGGCGGTCAGGCCGCGCGGCGCAGGCGCAGCGAGTTCGTCACGACGAGCACGCTGCTGAACGCCATGGCCGCGCCGGCGATCATCGGGTTGAGCAGGCCGAGCGCCGCCAGCGGGATCGCCGCGACGTTGTAGGCGAACGCCCAGAACAGGTTCTGCTTGATCACCCGCAGCGTGCGGCGCGACAGCCGGATCGCCTGGCCCGCCGCGCGCAGGTCGCCGCGGACGAGCGTGATGTCGGCGGCCTCCATCGCGACGTCGGTGCCGGTGCCCATGGCCAGGCCGAGGTCGGCCTGGGCGAGCGCCGCGGCGTCGTTGACGCCGTCGCCGACCATCGCGACGACGCGGCCCTCGTCCTGCAGGGCGCGGACGGCGTCGACCTTCTCGGCGGGCAGCACCTCGGCCAGCACCTCGGTGATGCCGACCTCGGCCGCGGCCGCGCGGGCGGCGCCCGCGTTGTCGCCGGTGAGCAGCACGGGGCGCAGGCCGAGCGCGCGGAGCTCGTCGACCGCCGCGCGCGACGTCGGCTTGAGCGGGTCCCGGAGCACGACGACACCGCGCGCCCCGCCGGCCCACGCCACCATGACGGCCGTGGCGCCGGCGGCCTCGGCGGCCTCGAACGCGGCGTCGAGCGGCGTCGTGTCCACGCCCTGCTCGCGCAGCCACGCGGGCCGGCCGACGAGCACCCGGCGCGCCAGCTCGACGCCCACGTGCGCGGGGCGCACGAGCGCGACCACGCCGCGCCCGGCCTCGGCGGCGAACTCGGTGACGTCGAGCTCCGGCTCGTCCGCCTCCTCCTCCCCCGTCGAGTGGAGCGTCGTGGCGCCACGGCGCTCCAGTGGAGGCTCTTCGCCGCCACTGCGCTCCAGTCCAGGCTCTTCGCTGCCAGAGCGCTCCACTCGAGCCTCCGCGGCCGCGGCGGCGACCGCCTGGGCGATCGGGTGCTCGGACCGCGACTCGACGGCGCCCGCGAAGCGCAGCACCTCGCGCGCGGACAGCCCCTCCGCGGGCACGACGTCGACCACCCGCATCCGGCCCTCGGTCACCGTGCCGGTCTTGTCGAGCACCACGGTGTCGACGCGGCGCGTGGACTCGAGGATCTCCGGGCCCTTGATGAGGATGCCGAGCTGGGCGCCGCGCCCGGTGCCGACGAGCAGCGCCGTCGGGGTGGCCAGGCCCAGCGCGCAGGGGCACGCGATGATGAGCACGGCGACGCCGGCGGTGAACGCGGCCTGCAGCGAGCCGCCGGTGAGCGTCCACACGGCGAACGTCGCGAGCGCGATGACCACGACGACCGGGACGAACACCGCCGAGATCCGGTCCGCGAGCCGCTGCACCGGGGCCTTGCCCGTCTGCGCCTGCGTCACGAGCCGGCCGATCTGGGCGAGCATCGTCTCCTCGCCCACGCGCTCGGCGCGCACCACGAGGTAGCCGGACGTGTTGACCGTCGCCCCGGTCACCGGCGAGCCCGGTGCGACGTCGACCGGCACCGGCTCGCCCGTGAGCAGCGAGGTGTCGACGGCGCTCGTCCCCTCGACGACGACGCCGTCCGTCGCCACCTTCTCCCCCGGGCGGACGGCGAAGAGGTCGCCGACCCGCAGGGCGCTCACGGGGACGCGGCGCTCGGTGCGGCGGCCGGCGTCGTCGGTCTCGAGGAGCGCGACGTCCGTGGCGCCCAGGGCGAGCAGGCTGCGCAGGGCGTCGCCCGCGCGTCGGCGCGAGCGGTGCTCGGCGTAGCGGCCGGCGAGGAGGAAGGTCGTGACGACGGCGGCGACCTCGAAGTACAGCTCCGGCGTCTCCATGCCGGCCGTCGCGGCGCGCGGGATGAGGGTGGGCTCCATCCGCATGCCGATCTCGCCGGCGCCGCCGAGGAGCACGGCCCACAGGGACCAGGCGGTCGCGGCGATGACGCCCAGCGAGACGAGCGTGTCCATCGTCGAGGAGCCGTGGCGCGCGGCCCGGGCGGCCGCCCGGTGGAACGGCCACGCCGCCCACGTGACGACCGGCAGCGCCAGCGCGGTGACGACCCACTGCCAGCCGGGGAACTGGGTCGCGGGGATCATCGACAGCACGAGCACGGGCACCGTGAGCACCGCCGCGACGACGAGCCGGCGGCGCAGGTCGGCGCCGCGGTCCGGGACGGGCGCCGAGGTGTCAGCGGCCTCGTCCATCGCGTGGCCGGGGGGCATGGCGTGGCCGGACAGGGCGCGCTCGACGTCGTGGCCGGCGTCGTGGGCGCCGTCGTGGCCGCCGTGCTCGCCGGTGTGCTCCGCGTGCGCCGCGCGCGCGGCGGCGCGGCGGGCCGCCCGCGAGTCGCGCATGACCGTGGCGCCGTAGCCCGCCGCCTCGACCGCCTTGACGATCTCGGCGGGGTCGACGTCCTCGGTGAGCTCGACGTGGGCGGTCTCCGTGGCGAGGTTCACCACCGCGCTCGCGCCGGGCACCTTGCCGATCTTCTTCTCGACCCGGGCGACGCACGACGCACAGGTCATCCCGCTCACCGCGAGGTCGATCGTGCCGACGACGGCGGGCAGGCCGGTCGCGTCCGGACGGTCCCCGGGGGTGGTGGGGGCGGTGGGCTGGGTCATGCGATCACGTCCCGGTGGTCGGGCGGTGCGGGGGTGGCCCCGCCGGGTCAGATGGCCGGGTCAGAGGAGGGAGCGCGGCGGGGCGAGGGTGTAGCCGGCCTCGGCGACGGCGGCCCGGATGGCCTCGTCGCTGATCGGCTCACTGGCGGTGATGGTCACGGTCGACGTGCCGCCGTTGACGAGCTCGACGGCGACGTCGGTCACGCCGGGGATCGCCGAGACCTCCTCGGTGACGGCCTTGACGCAGTGGCCGCAGGTCATGCCCTGGACGCCGACGGTCTGGGTGCTCATGGGTGCTCCTTCGGTGGGTGGTGCTCGGTGCGTGGTGCTCTGTGGGCGGTGTGGCTGCGGTGGTGCTCGGGCGCGTGGTGGTGGTCGGGCGCTCAGCTCCGCACGAGCCGCGCGATCGCGTCGGCGGCCTCGCGGACCTTGGCCTGGCCGGCGTCGTCGGACTCGCGCGCCGCGTGCACGACGCAGTGGCCGAGGTGGTCCTCGACGAGCCCGAGGCTGACGGCCTGCAGCGCCTTCGTCACGGCCGCGACCTGGGTGAGGATGTCGATGCAGTAGACGTCCTCGTCGACCATGCGCGCGATGCCGCGCACCTGGCCCTCGATGCGGCGGAGCCGCTTGAGGTACTCGTCCTTGCTGCTGCTGTAGCCGGCCATCGCGCGCCTCCCTGGGTCCTGGCGACCCGGACACCATACCCCCGTAGGGTATGGTACGCCAGGCCGGAGGTCCCGAGCGGCAAGCTCCCGCCCCGAGTGCGCCCGGATGTCGCCGCGGTGGGCCACGATGGAAGGGTGACCGAGAACGCTGCGCAGTCCGACGTCGCGGAGGTCCTCGCCGCGCGCGAGCGGGAGGTGCGCGAGCAGGCGGCGACCCTCGCCGAGCAGCTCGAGGGCCTCGTGGAGGCGGCGGCCGGCGCGAACGCCGACGACGAGCACGACCCCGAGGGCGCGACCCTCGCCTACGAGCGCGAGCAGGTCGCCGCGCTCCTGCGCAACACCGAGGAGGAGCTGGCCGAGCTCGCCGCCGCGCGGGCCCGGCTCGCCGAGGGCACCTACGGCACCTGCGAGGTGTGCGGCGGCCCCATCGCCCCGGCGCGGCTCGAGGCCCGCCCGACCGCCCGGACGTGCATCACCTGCGCGAGCGCGCGGCGCTGACCCCCGGCCGCGCCCTGAGCGCCGCCCGCGGCCGCGGCCCTCAGGCCTCGAGGAACCGCTCGACGAGCCGCGCCGCCAGCCCCGTGTACGTCGCGGGGGTGAGCGCGGAGAGGCGGGCGGCGACGTCGTCGGGCAGGCCCAGCCCCGCCACGAAGGCGCGCAGGTCCTCGCCGGTGACCCGGCGGCCGCGCGTCAGCTCCTTGAGCCGCTCGTACGGGTCCTCCATGCCGGGCACCCCGGCGACGGCGGCCGCGCGCATCGCGGTCTGGATCGCCTCGCCGAGCACCTCCCAGTTCGCGTCGAGGTCGCGCTCGAGCGCGGCCCGGTCCACGTCGAGACCCGCGAGCCCCCGGCGGACGTTGTCGATCGCGAGCAGCGAGTGCCCGAACGCCGGGCCGATGTTGCGCTGCGTCGTGGAGTCGGTCAGGTCGCGCTGCAGGCGCGAGGTGACGAGCGTCGCGCCGAGCGCGTCGAGCAGCGCGCAGGAGATCTCGAGGTTCGCCTCGGCGTTCTCGAACCGGATCGGGTTGACCTTGTGCGGCATCGTCGACGAGCCGACCGTGCCCTGCCCGCGCACCTGCGCGAAGTACCCCAGCGAGATGTACGTCCACACGTCCGTGGCGAGGTTGTGCAGCACGCGGTTGAACCGGGCGACGTCGGCGTAGAGCTCGGCCTGCCAG
>JAAZAC010000011.1 GCA_012514545.1 Actinomycetales bacterium
CCTGCGCGCGGAGGTGGTCACGTGCGTGCCAAGGACGCGGTCGGGCGGTACGGCGAGAAGGTGGCGGCCGCGTACCTGGTCGAGCAGGGGTGGCAGGTCCTCGACCGGAACTGGCGGGGCGCCGCGGGCGAGCTGGACATCGTCGCGCTGCACGGGGACGAGCTCGTCGTCGTCGAGGTGAAGACCCGCACGGGCGACGGGTTCGGGCACCCGGCGGAGGCGGTGACGCCCGCGAAGCTGGCGCGCCTACGGCGCCTCGCGGGGGAGTGGCTCGCGAGCCACGACCTGCGGCCGCGGGGCGTCCGGGTCGACGTCGTCGCGGTGCGCGCCGGCGGGCGCGGCGCCGCGCGCGTGCAGCACCTGGCCGGGGTGCTCTGATGGGCCTCGGGCGGACGGTGGCCGTGTCGCTCGTCGGTCTGACGGGGCACCTCGTCGACGTCGAGGCGCACCTGGCGGCGTCGGTCCCGGCGTTCACCCTCGTCGGCCTGCCGGACGCCGCGCTCGCCGAGGCGCGGGACCGGGTCCGCGCGGCGACGACGTCCTCCGGGCTCTCGTGGCCGCAGCGGCGGATCACCGTGAACCTGTCGCCCGCGTCGCTGCCCAAGGCGGGCTCGGGGTTCGACCTGGCGATCGCCGTGGCGACCCTCGCGGCGGCCGGGCTCTGCCGGCCGGCCGAGCCCGCCGGCGTCGTGCACCTCGGCGAGCTGGGTCTCGACGGGCGCGTGCGACCGGTCCGCGGCGTCCTCCCGGCGGTCGCGGCGGCCGTGGCGGCGGGCCGGCCGCGCGTCGTCGTGCCCGCGGGGAACGCCGCCGAGGCGCGCCTCGTCCCGGGTGCCGAGGTCCGCGCGGCGACCCACCTCGCCGAGGTGGCCGCCTGGTACGGCGCCGACGTCGAGGTGCCGGACGTCGAGCCGGTGCCGGCGACCACGCACGGGGTGCCGCGCGGGCCGACGCCGGACCTCGCCGACGTCGTCGGGCAGTCGGCGGCGCGGTGGGCGCTCGAGGTCGCGGCCGCGGGCGGGCACCACGTCCTCATGGTCGGACCGCCCGGCGCGGGCAAGACGATGCTCGCCGCGCGGCTGCCGGGGCTCCTGCCGGACCTCGACGAGCAGGCGGCGGTCGAGGTCACCGCCGTGCACTCCGTGGCGGGCACGTTCCGGCCCGGCGACGGGCTGCTGCGCCGCCCGCCGTTCGAGGACCCGCACCACACCGCGACGCCCGCCGCGATCGTCGGCGGCGGCAGCGGGCTGCCCCGGCCGGGTGCGGTGTCCCGGGCGCACCGCGGCGTGCTCTTCCTCGACGAGGCCCCGGAGTTCAGCCCGGCGGTGCTCCAGACCCTGCGCCAGCCGCTCGAGCACGGGGAGGTGGTCGTGCACCGGGCCGCGGGCTCCGCCCGGTTCCCGGCCCGGTTCCAGCTCGTCCTCGCGGCGAACCCGTGCCCGTGCGGCGGGCTGTCCGGGAAGGGGCACGGCTGCGACTGCTCGTCCCTGGTGCGGCGCCGCTACTTCAGCCGGCTCTCCGGGCCCCTTCTCGACCGGATCGACGTCCAGGTCGACGTGCTGCCCGTGACCCGGGCCGAGTGCGCCCGGGACGAGCGGGGGGAGGCCACGGCGGCGGTGGCGGCCCGGGTGGCGCAGGCGCGGCAGGCGGCGGCACGGCGGCTGGCCGGTACGCCGTGGCGGACGAACGCGGAGGTGCCGGGCTCCTGGCTGCGCGACCACCGGCCCGCGCGCGCCGGGCACCGGGACCTCGAGCGCGCGGTCGAGGCGGGGACGCTCAGCCTGCGCGGGCGCGACCGCGTGCTCCGGCTGGCGTGGACGCTGGCGGACCTGCGCGGCGCGTCCGGCCCCGACGGCTCGGACGTGCGGCAGGCGCTCCTCCTGCGCACGCGGGGTGGGCTCGGCGGATGAGCGGGGCGGACGACGCCGTGCGCCTCGCCCGCGCGGCCTGGAGCCGGCTCGTGGAGCCGGGGGACGCCGTGGCGGGCGCCCTGCTGGCGGCGCTCGGCCCGCAGGAGGCGCTGGCGTGGCTGCGCGCCGGCGCGGCGCCGCCCGTGGCGGCGGTCGACGACGGCGAGCCGGGCGGGCGTGCGCGGGCCGCGGCGCGGCTGGCGGCCGCGGCCGAGCGGTGGCGGGTGCGGCTGGCGGGCCTCGACCCGCGCCGGGAGCTGTGGATGCTCGAGCGCGTCGGCGGGCGCCTGGTCGTGCCCGAGGACGACGGCTGGCCGGACGGCCTCGACGACCTCGGGACGGCCGCGCCGGTGTGCCTGTGGGTGCGGGGCGCCGCCGACGCCGGCCGCCTCCTGGCGGGCTCGGTCGCCGTCGTCGGCGCCCGGGCCTGCACGGCCTACGGGGAGCACGTCACCGCCGACCTCGCCGCGGGGATCGCCGACGCCGGCCGCTGCGTCGTCTCGGGCGGCGCCTACGGGATCGACGCCGTCGCGCACCGGGCCGCGCTCGCCGTCGGCGGGCGGACGGTCGCCTTCCTCGCGGGCGGGGTGGACCGCCTGTACCCGGCGGGGAACGCGGACCTGCTCGAGGCGGTCCTCGAGGCGGGCGGCCTCGTCTCGGAGGTGCCGCCCGGCAGCGCGCCCGCGAAGGTCCGGTTCCTCCAGCGGAACCGGCTCATCGCCGCGGTCACGACGGCCACCGTCGTCGTCGAGGCGGCGTGGCGGTCCGGGGCGCTGAGCACCGCCCGGCGCGCCGCCGAGCTGCTGCGGCCCGTCGGCGCGGTCCCGGGTCCCGTGACGTCGGCCATGTCCGCCGGCTGCCACCGGCTGCTCCGCGAGGGGTCGGCCGTGTGCGTGACGGACGCGGCGGAGGTCCTCGAGCTCGTCGGGCCGACGCCGGCGCCGGAGCCCGCGACGGTGCCGCGCCCCGGCGACGACCTCGACCCGGTCGAGCGGCGCACGCTCGACGCGCTGCCCGTGCGCCGGGCGGTGCCCGAGGACGTGCTCGCCCGGACCGCCGGCCTCGCGCTGCCGGAGGTGCGCGCCGCGCTCGGGCGGCTCGAGCTCGTCGGGCTCGCGCGGCGGGAGGGCGGGGCGTGGCGGCGTTGACCTGCAGAATCGCCCAAATCCGGATAAGTCAGTCACTGCGGCGAACTGCACGGACTTGGAGCGGGTGAAGTCTCTGTGTGCCGTCTTGTGACTGGCGGATCGACAGGCCACGGTAGACGGGTGCACCCAGCGGTGACCAGCGTCGTGGCCATGACCGGGGACGAGGTCGTGGCCACTTTCGGTGCGCACCTGGAGCTCGACAGAGGCATGTCGCCGCACTCCGTCCGTGCCTACACCGGCGACGTGCGGCACCTGCTCGCCTACGCCGAGAGCCGGGGCCGCACGTGGCGCGAGGTCGACCTCCCGCTGCTGCGCGGCTGGCTCGCGTCGATGGTCGCGGCGCGCCTCTCGCGGGCCACGGTCGCCCGGCGCGGCGCCGCGGTGCGCTCGTTCTTCGGCTGGGCCCTCGAGTCGGGCCTCGTCGACGCCGACCCGAGCGCGCGGCTCGTCACCGCCCAGCCGGGCGCGACGCTCCCGCCGGTGCTCGGCGTCGAGGCCGCCACCCGGCTCCTGGAGGTGGCGCGGCTGGCCGCCACGAGCGACGACCCGCTGACGGTCCGGGACTGGGTCGCCCTCGAGCTGCTCTACGCCACGGGCGTGCGCGTGGGCGAGCTCGTCGCGGCCGACGTCGGCGACGTGGACCGCTCCGGTCGCCTGCTGCGGGTCATGGGCAAGGGCGGCAAGGAGCGCGTCGTGCCCTTCGGCGTCCCCGCGGCCCGGGCGCTCGACGCCTGGCTCGAGGACGCGCGGGAGCGCCTCGTCACGCGCGACTCCGGCGCCGCGCTGCTCCTCGGCGCCCGGGGGCGGCGGGTCGACCAGCGGCAGGTGCGCGCGCTCGTGCACCGCGCGGCCGCGGCCGCGGGCGTCGACGACGTCGCACCGCACGCCCTGCGGCACTCGACGGCCACGCACCTCCTCGCCGGCGGTTCCGACCTGCGCAGCGTGCAGGAGATCCTCGGCCACGCGACGCTCACCACGACGCAGCGCTACACCCACGTCACGCCCGAGCGGCTCCGCAGCTCCTACGAGCAGGCCCACCCGAGGGCATGACCATGACGAGCCAGACGCGCGCCGAGCAGGCGCCGACGACCACCCGCCAGCAGGCGGCGTCGGTGGTGCCGCGCCCGTACGTCGAGGGCGCCGCGGAGGACGCCATGAGCCTCGAGTCGCTCTGGGCGGTCTTCAAGGAGTCGGGCGACCGGACGGCGCGCGAGCGGCTGATCCTGCACTACGCCCCGCTCGTCACGATGGTCGCCGGCCGCGTCGGCGCCGGCCTGCCGAGCACGGTGGAGCAGGCCGACCTCGTGTCCTACGGCATGTTCGGCCTCATCGACGCGATCGAGAAGTACGACGCCGAGCGGGCCGTGAAGTTCGAGACGTACGCCAGCGCCCGCATCCGTGGCGCGATCATCGACGAGCTGCGGGCCATCGACTGGATCCCGCGCTCCGTGCGCACCAAGGCGCGCGCCGTCGACCGCGCGTACGCGGAGCTCGAGGCAGAGCTGCGGCGCCAGCCGACCGAGCAGGAGGTGGCCGACCGCCTGGAGATGGGCGTGGGCGAGCTCCGCGCGATCTTCACGCAGCTCTCGACGGTCAACGTCGCCGCACTCGACGAGCTCCTCGGCTCGGGCAGCGACCGCGGCGACTCGCTCAGCCTGCTGGACACGCTCGAGGACCACCACGCCGTCGACCCCGCCGCGACCGTCGAGGTCGCCGAGACCAAGGTGCTCCTCGCCCGCGCGATCGAGCGCCTCGGCGAGCGGGAGAAGATCGTCCTCGTCCTCTACTACTACGAGGGCATGACGCTCGCCGAGATCGGGCGGGTGCTCGGCGTCACGGAGTCGCGGATCTCCCAGATGCACACGGCCGCGATGCTGCGGCTGCGGACCACGCTGCAGGAGAGCGACACGTACTGACCGCGCCCCGCGCGTCCGCCGCCGGCCGGGGCCGGTCCGGCAGGAGCACGACCGGCGCGCGGCCGAGCAGGTCGAGCGGGTCGACGTAGGCGTCCCCGCGCCGCGCGCCCCAGTGCAGGCACGTGGCCGGCGCGCAGTGCCCCGCCGTCGCGGCGAGGCGCCCGACCACCTCGCCCGCGCGCACCACGGCGCCCACGGGCAGGGGGTCCTCGAGGGGCTCAAGGCTGCTGCGCAGCCCGTCCGGGTGCCCGACGGTGACGACGACCCGGTCCACGACGCGCCCGCTGAACAGGACGGTGCCGTCCGCGGGCGCGAGCACGGGCGTGCCCGCCGCCGCGGCGAGGTCCACGCCACGGTGCCCCGCAGCCCACGGCGCCGGCGGTGGGTCGAAGAAGCGCGCGACCGGCCCCGCGACGGGCAGGCCGTAGGCGGGCGACGGCGCCCCGGAGGCGTCCGCGGGCGGCTCCGGCGCGGCCGGGAGCGCGGCGAGACCGGCCGCGAGGAGCGGCGCGCAGAGGCGGACGAGGGCGGGGCGCACGGATCGAGCCTCGCGCCGGCGGGGCCCGGCCGCGGCCCCGACCCGTCCCGCCGGGGGAGGCGCCGCGGGCCCGGGGACCCGTGGACGCGCCGTCGGCGGCCCCGGCGCCCCGGACGACCCCTGCCGTCGGGCAACCGGGAGGCGCTCGCGTCCGGGCAGGGGGCCCGCGTCCGGTAGCATGGCCGACGCATCCGGCTCGCCGGATGACATCGCGCGCCCTTCCTCGCCCGCAGCCCCGCTGCCGACGACGTGCGCCGACGACGGTCCGGACCCTCCGGGGCCCGGTGTCGACGCCGAGGGTGCCAGGGGTCGCGGCCACCCGGCCGGGGCCGACAACCGAACCGCGGACCGCGCGTCCGCCCAGCCGCGCGGCCCGGCCGCGCCAGGAGGAACCATGGCCGTCGTCACCATGCGACAGCTGCTCGAGAGCGGTGTCCACTTCGGGCACCAGACCCGGCGCTGGAACCCGAAGATGAAGCGCTTCATCTTCACCGAGCGCAACGGCATCTACATCGTCGACCTCCAGCAGACCGTCGCCTACATCGACCGCGCGTACGCGTTCGTCCGCGAGACCGTCGCCCGTGGCGGCACGGTGCTCTTCGTCGGCACGAAGAAGCAGGCGCAGGAGCCCGTCGCCGAGCAGGCCGCCCGGGTCGGCATGCCGTACGTCAACCAGCGCTGGCTGGGCGGCATGCTCACGAACTTCCAGACCGTCAACAAGCGCCTCCAGCGGCTCAAGGAGCTCGAGGAGATCGACTTCGACGACGTGGCGGGCAGCGGCTTCACGAAGAAGGAGCTGCTCATCATGCGCCGCGAGAAGGACAAGCTCGCGAAGACGCTGGGCGGCATCCGCGACATGAACCGCCTGCCCGCGGCGGTGTGGGTCGTCGACACCAACAAGGAGCACCTCGCCGTCGACGAGGCCCGCAAGCTCGGCATCCCGGTCGTGGCGATCCTCGACACGAACTGCGACCCCGACCTCGTCGACTACGCGATCCCCGGGAACGACGACGCCATCCGCGCCGTCGCGCTGCTGACCCGCGTGATCGCCGACGCCGTCGCCGAGGGCCTCATCGCCCGGCACGCGGGCCCGACGGCGGACGCCGCCGAGGGTGCGGCCGTCGAGGCCGAGCCGCTCGCCGAGTGGGAGCGCGAGCTCCTCGCCGGTGCGGGCGACGCGGCCGCCCCGGCCGCCGAGGCCGCCCCGGCTGCCCTGGCCGCCACCGAGGCCACCGAGGCGCCTGCCGAGGCCGCGCCGGCCGAGAAGGCCACCAAGGCCCGCGCCCCCAAGGCGCCCAAGGCCAAGGCCGAGGCCGAGGCGCCGGCCGAGGAGACCCCCGCCGAGGCTCCGGCCGATGCCGAGGCCCCCGCCGAGGCGGAGACCCCGGCCGAGGCCGAGTCCGCCGACGAGCCCTCCGCCGAGTCCGCCGAGAAGTGACCGGCCGCCCCCTCGCCCCTTCTGCTGACAAGGACACGTGAATGGCGAACTACACCGCCGCTGACATCAAGGCCCTGCGCGAGAGCACGGGCGCGGGCATGCTCGACGTCAAGAAGGCCCTGGACGAGGCCGACGGCGACATCGCGAAGGCCACGGAGATCATCCGGGTGAAGGGCCTCAAGGGCATCGCGAAGCGCGAGAGCCGCGCGGCCTCCGACGGCCTCGTGGCGGCGCACGTCGGCGACGCCGGCGACGGCCAGGTGGGCGTGCTCATCGAGCTGAACTCCGAGACGGACTTCGTCGCGAAGAACGAGAAGTTCATCGCGCTCGCCGACGCCGTCCTCGCCGCCGCGGTCGCGGCCGGCACCGACGACGTCGCGACGGTCCTCGCCGCCGACGCCGGCGGGCGCACGGTCCAGGCCGCGATCGACGAGACCGCCGCCGTCATCGGCGAGAAGCTGCAGCTGCGCCGCGTCGCGCGCGTCACCGCGCCGCGCGTGACCGTCTACCTGCACAAGGTCAACAAGGACCTGCCGCCGCAGGTGGGCGTGCTCGTCGGCACGGACGAGGCGGGCGCCGCCGTCGCGAAGGACGTCGCGATGCACGTCGCCGCGTTCTCCCCGGCCTACCTCACGCGCGAGGACGTCCCCGCGGAGACCGTCGCCGACGAGCGGCGGATCGCCGAGGAGACCGCGCGCAACGAGGGCAAGCCCGAGGCCGCGCTGCCGAAGATCGTCGACGGCCGCATGAACGGCTTCTACAAGGAGAACGTCCTGGTCGACCAGGCGTTCGCGAAGGACCCGAAGAAGTCGGTCGGCCAGGTGCTCGCCGAGGCCGGCGGCACGGTGACCGCCTTCGTGCGCTTCCGCGTGGGAGCCTGAGACCCGAGGTTGCGGCCCGCGTCCCGGCAGGGTCGCGGGCCGCAACCGCACCCGTGCAGCACATCGGCAAGGGCCGGCGACGGCGGAGGGCGAGGGGCAGTGGCGGACACCGGGCAGCAGACCGCGGACGGGAGGCGGCGCGCGCGGCGCGTCCTCCTCAAGCTCTCGGGCGAGACGTTCGGGGGCGGCGGCGTCGGCCTCGCGCCCGACGTCGTCCGGCGGGTCGCGGAGGAGATCGCGGCGGCCGTCCGCGAGGGCGTGCAGGTCGCCGTCGTCGTCGGGGGAGGCAACTTCTTCCGGGGCTCGGAGCTGACCAAGAGCGGGCTCGACCGGGCGCGCGCCGACTACATGGGCATGCTCGGCACCGTCATGAACTGCCTGGCCCTGCAGGACTTCCTCGAGCAGGCCGGGGTGCACACGCGCGTGCAGACGGCGATCGCGATGGGGCAGGTCGCCGAGCCGTACATCCCGCTGAAGGCGATCCGGCACATGGAGAAGGGCCGCGTCGTCATCTTCGGTGCGGGCGCGGGGCTGCCCTACTTCAGCACGGACACGGTGAGCGTCCAGCGCGCGCTGGAGACCCACTGCGACGAGGTGCTCATGGGCAAGAACGGGGTCGACGGCGTCTACAGCGCCGACCCCCGCCACGACCCGACGGCGACCCGCTACGAGCAGCTCACCTACACCGAGGCCCTCGTCAGCGGCCTGGAGGTGATGGACGCGACCGCGCTGAGCATGTGCCGCGACAACGGCGTGCGGATGCGCGTCTTCGGCATGGAGACCGAAGGCAACGTCACGCGGGCGCTGCGGGGTGAGAGGATCGGGACGCTGCTCACGGAGTCCTGACCGCAGGACCCGCCGCCGTCACGAGTCGAAGGAGCATCGGTGATCGACGACACCCTCCTCGCCGCCGAGGAGAAGATGGACAAGGCCATCGAGGTCGCCAAGGAGGACTTCGCGACCATCCGGACGGGCCGGGCGAACCCCAGCATGTTCGCCAAGATCCTCGTCGACTACTACGGGACGCCGACGCCGCTGCAGCAGCTGGCGTCCTTCCAGACCCCCGAGGCCCGCACGATCCTCGTCTCGCCGTACGACATGAGCTCGATGAAGGCGATCGAGCGCGCGATCCGGGACTCCGACCTGGGCGTCAACCCCACCGACGACGGCAAGGTCATCCGCGTGGTGCTCCCGCAGCTCACCGAGGAGCGCCGCCGCGACTACGTCAAGCTCGCCCGGCACAAGGCCGAGGAGGCCCGCGTCGCGATCCGCAACGTGCGCCGGCACGCGAAGGACGAGCTCGACCGGATCGTGCGCGACGGCGAGGCCGGCGAGGACGAGGTGCGCCGGGCCGAGAAGTCGCTCGACGACCTCACGCACAAGCACTCCGCCGCGGTCGACGAGCTGCTCAAGCACAAGGAGGCCGAGCTGCTCGAGGTCTGAGCAGCCCGGTCCGCATGACGACACCACCGGAGGGCTCCGGCGTGCCCGCGTCCGCCGCACCCGGCCCGGCGCAGGCCGAGCCCGTGCCCTCGTCCACGCCCGTCGCGGCGACCGGTCGTCGTCGCCGCACGGCCGGCACCACCGGCCGCACCGGGAGGAACCTGCCGCTGGCCACCGCCGTCGCGGTGGGGCTCGGGGCGGTCGTGGTCGGCGCCCTTCTGCTCGCCCCGGTCGTGCTCGCGGTGCTCGCCGCGGTGGCGTGCGTCCTGGCCTGCTGGGAGCTGGCGTCGGCGCTGCGCCCCGCGGGGGTCGCCGTCCCGCTGGTGCCGCTCGCGGTCGGCGGGGTCGCGACCGTGCTCGCCGCCTACGGCGCCGGCACCGACGGGCTGGTGGCCGCGTTCGCGCTGACCGCGGCGGTCGTGGTCGCCTGGCGGGCGGTCGAGGGCACCGAGGGGTTCGTGCTCGACGCCGCCGCCGGGGTGTTCTGCGCCGTCTACGTCCCGCTCCTGCTGGGCTTCGGGATGCTCATGCTGCGCGAGGACGACGGCCCCGCGCGGGTCGCCGCCACCATCGTGCTGGTCGCGTGCAGCGACACCGGCGGGTTCTTCGCGGGCGTCCTCCTCGGGC
>JAAZAC010000102.1 GCA_012514545.1 Actinomycetales bacterium
AGCCTCGCGGACGTCGCCGACCGGCTGGCCGACGTGGCGTGCCGCGACGACGACGGCGTGGACCTCCTGCTCGTGCACGACCAGATGGTCGGCGTGCCCGCCCTCGTCGCCGGGTGCGTCCCCGCGCAGGTGTCCGGCCACTACCACCGGCGCGAGGGGCCCGTGCGGTCCGGCCTGGGCACGCGGTACACGTCGTCGAGCACGGCGGGCGCGCGCCTCGGCCAGCCCACGGTCGGGCCCCTCTCGGGCACCGCCGAGCTGACGGTGCTGCGCTTCGACCCCGAGTCGCGGCGGATCAGCGACTACCGGCTCGTGCTCGTCCGGCCGGACGCGACGGCGGTCGTCACCGTGCCGCTGCGCTGGCCGCACCAGTCGCCGCGGCTCACGCCGGACCCGCCGCTGCAGTAGGGCCGCGGGAAGACCGCAGGAGGGACCAGTTCACCCGGACGCACCGGGGATTTTCCGTTCGCGCTGCCCGACGGCGTACGGTTGTGCGGTCCCGGCCGCCCCGGTCGGGCGGTCCACCGCCCACCGGCGCCCCCACCCGAAGGAGCTCGACACGTCGTGCGGCAGCCCCCGGCCCACGTCCGCCCCGGCGCGCGCGGGAGCGTGCGCGGCGCCGCCGTCCTCGTGATCGGCCTGCTCGGCGCCCTGCTCGCCGCCCCTGCCGCCGCGCACGACGTCCTCGTCGGCACCGACCCGCCGGACGGCGCGGTCCTCGACACCGTGCCGACGCAGGTGGTGCTGGCCTTCTCGGCGCCCCAGACCGACCTCGGCGCCGAGCTCGCCGTCACGGGCGCGGACGGCACGGCGTGGGCGTCCGGCCCCGCCGTCGTCGCGGGGACGACCGTCACCCAGGCGCTGCGGCCCGGCCTGCCCGACGGCGCGTACACGGTCGCGTGGCGGTCCGTCGCCCAGGACGGGCACCCGGTGAGCGGCACGTTCTCGTTCGAGGTGGCGGCGGGCCAGGCGCCCGAGGCGACCGACGCGCCGGCGGAGCCGACGCAGACCCCCGCGGCGACGCCGGCGCCGGACGAGCCGGCCGACGCGACGCCGACCGCGACCGCCGGCGCCGACGACCCGGCCGACGGCGCGGACGCCGCCGACGCCGGCCGCGGCGTGCCGTGGGGGGTCGTCGCGGCGGTGGTCGTGGCGGTCGTGGCGACGGCGGTCGCCGCCGTCCTCGCGCAGCGGCGGAGGAGCGAGCGTGGCTGACCCCGACCTGCACCGCCGGCACCGGCACCGGATCCTCGTCCGGACGGTCCTCGGCGTCGTCGTCGCCGTCGCCCTCGTCGTCGGCGGCCCCTGGGTGTACGCCCGGTTCCTCGTGCGCGAGGCGCCCGACCCGCTCGAGCTCAGCTCCGCGTCGCCGAGCGCGGAGCCGGAGGTGCCGACCGGGCCCGTCGACATCGACGGGTCGTGGGTCGTGGAGCCCGGCTCGGAGGCGGGGTACCGCCTGCGGGAGGTGCTCTCCGGCGAGGAGGTGACGGTCGTCGGCCGCACTCAGGACGTCTCGGGGCAGCTCGAGATCGAGGACGGGCTGCTCACGGAGGC
>JAAZAC010000103.1 GCA_012514545.1 Actinomycetales bacterium
AGGCGCGCTGGGTCGACTTCGACAACGACTACAAGACCCTCGACCTGTCGTTCATGGAGTCCGTGATCTGGGGCTTCAAGCAGCTCTGGGACAAGGGCCTCGTGTACGAGGGCTACCGCGTGCTGCCGTACTGCTGGCGCGACGAGACCCCCCTGTCCAACCACGAGCTGCGCATGGACGACGACGTCTACGCGCCGCGCCAGGACCCGGCCGTCACCGTGGGCGTGCGCCTCGAGACCGGCGAGCTCCTCCTCCTCTGGACGACGACGCCCTGGACCCTGCCGTCCAACCAGGCGATCGCCGTCGGGGCCGACATCGAGTACGTGCGCGTCTGCCCGGCCGCCGACTCGCCGCTCGCCGGCGAGGTCGTCGTCCTCGCGAGGGCGCGGCTGGCCGCCTACGAGCGCGAGCTCGGCGCCGTCGGCGACGACGAGGGCGCCGCGCGCCTCCTCGCGGACCGGGACGGCCGGACGTCGTTCCCCGGCACCGAGCTCGAGGGGCTGCGCTACACGCCGCCGTTCGGCTACTTCGTGGGCCGCAACGGCGACCACCGCGTCCTGCTCGCCGACTTCGTCACGACCGAGGACGGCACCGGCGTCGTGCACCTCGCGCCCGCCTTCGGCGAGGACGACATGGTCGCGTGCGAGGCGGCGGGGATCACGCCCGTCGTGCCGGTGGACGGCAAGGGCCGCTTCACCGCGGAGGTGCCCGACTACGCGGGGCTGCAGGTCTTCGAGGCGAACCCGCGCATCGTCGCGGACCTCAAGCACGGCACGGGGCCGCTCGAGCACGTCGCGGAGCCGCAGCGCCCCCGCCTCGTGCGGCACGAGACCTACGAGCACTCCTACCCGCACTGCTGGCGGTGCCGGAACCCGCTCATCTACCGGGCGGTGTCGAGCTGGTTCGTGCGCGTGACCGCGTTCAAGGACCGCATGGTGGAGCTCAACCAGGAGATCACCTGGGTGCCCGAGCACATCAAGGAGGGCCAGTTCGGCAAGTGGCTGGAGAACGCCCGCGACTGGTCGATCTCCCGCAACCGCTACTGGGGCACGCCGATCCCCGTGTGGGTGAGCGACGACCCGGCCTACCCGCGCGTGGACGTGTACGGCTCGGTCGCCGAGCTCGAGCGCGACTTCGGCGTGCCGGTGACCGACCTGCACCGGCCCTTCATCGACACGCTCACGCGCCCCAACCCGGACGACCCGCGGCCCGAGGGCCAGCGGTCGACCATGCGCCGCATCCCCGACGTGCTCGACGTGTGGTTCGACTCCGGGTCGATGCCGTTCGCCCAGGTGCACTACCCGTTCGAGAACACCGACTGGTTCTCCCGCCACTACCCGGGCGACTTCATCGTCGAGTACATCGGGCAGACGCGCGGCTGGTTCTACACGCTGCACGTGCTCGCGACGGCGATCTTCGACCGCCCCGCGTTCCGCACGGTCATGTGCCACGGCATCGTGCTGGGCGACGACGGCCGCAAGGCCAGCAAGAGCCTGCGCAACTTCCCGGACCCGCAGGAGATGTGGGACAAGTACGGCTCGGACGCGGTGCGCTGGTCGCTCATGTCGAGCCCGATCCTGCGCGGCGGCAACCTCATCGTCGCCGAGGAGGGCATCCGCGACGCGGTGCGCCAGGTGCTGCTGCCGCTGTGGAGCACGTACCACTTCCTGTCGCTGTACGCGGGCGCCGCGCGCGGCGGCGAGGGCTACCGCGCGCGGCCGGTGGCGCCCGAGCGCGTGGCCGGCCTGCCCCGGATGGACAGGTACCTGCTCGCGGCGACGCACGACCTCGTCGTGCGGGTCACGGCCGAGCTCGACGCCTACGACATCGCCGGGGCGTGCGAGGAGGTGCGCCAGCACCTCGACCTGCTGACGAACTGGTACGTGCGCACGCAGCGCCAGCGGTTCTGGGACGAGGACGCCGACGCGTTCGACACCCTGTGGACCGCGCTCGAGGCGCTGCTGCGCGTCATGGCGCCGCTCGCCCCGCTCGTCGCGGAGGAGGTGTGGCGCGGGCTGACCGGCGAGCGCAGCGTGCACCTGACCGACTGGCCGACGCCGGACCGCGAGCCCGCGCTCGTCGCCGACCCCGCGCTCGTCGCCGCGATGGACGAGGTGCGCGAGGTCGTCTCCGCCACGCTCGGCCTGCGCAAGGCCCACGGCCTGCGCGTGCGCCAGCCGCTGCGCGAGCTGGCCGTCGCCGTGCGCGAGCCCGCCCGCCTCGAGCCGTACGTGCCGCTCGTCGCGACCGAGCTCAACATCAAGCACGTGACGCTCGTGGACCTCGCCGAGGTCGGCATGGCCGAGCTCGGCGTCGCCGAGCGGCTCGCCGTCAACGCACGGGCCGCCGGCCCGCGGCTCGGCCGGCAGGTGCAGGACGTCATCCGTGCCGCCAAGGCGGGGTCGTGGACCCGGGAGGGGGACGACGTCGTCGTCACGACGGACGCGGGGCCCGTCGCCCTGCTCCCGGGCGAGTACGAGGTGACGACGGTCGTCGCCGACGACGCGCCCGAGGGCCAGGTCGCCGCGGTGCTGCCGGGCGCCGGCGTGGTGCTGCTCGACACCTCGCTCGACGACGCGCTGCTCGCCGAGGGCTACGCGCGCGACCTCGTGCGCGCGGTCCAGGACGAGCGCAAGGCCGCCGGCCTGCGGGTGTCCGACCGGATCGCGCTCGAGGTGGCCGTGCCCGCCGACCGGGTCGCCGCCGTCGAGGCGCACCGCGACCTCGTCGCGGCGGAGACGCTGGCCGTCGAGCTCACCGTGACGTCCGACGGCGTGCCCGACGGCGCGGAGCCCAGGGTCACCGTGCGCCGGGTGGCGGTCCCGTGACCCTGAGCGGCGGCGACGCGCTGGCCGAGGTCTACGCCGCGATCCTCGACCGCGCGCCGGAGCACGACTTCGCGCCGACGATCGACCGCGTCCGCGAGGTGTGCGAGCTCCTGGGCGACCCGCAGCGCGCCTACCGCGTCGTGCACGTCACGGGGACGAACGGCAAGACGTCGACGAGCCGCATGGTCGAGCGCATCCTGCGCGAGCACGGCCTGCGCACGGGGCGGTTCACGAGCCCGCACCTGTCGAGCGTCACCGAGCGCATCGCGATCGACGGCGAGCCGATCAGCCCCGAGCGGTTCGTCGAGGTCTGGCAGGACGTCGCCCCGTACGTGCACATGGTCGACCAGCGCTCGCAGGCCGCCGGCGGCCCGCGGATGAGCTTCTTCGAGGTGCTCGCCGTCATGGCGTTCGCGGCGTTCGCCGACGCGCCGGTGGAGGTGGCCGTCGTCGAGGTCGGCATGGGCGGCACGTGGGACGCGACCAACGTCGTCGACGCCGAGGTGGCCGTCGTCGCGCCGGTCGCGATGGACCACGAGCGGTGGCTCGGGCACTCGCTGACCGACATCGCGGGGGAGAAGGCCGGGATCGTCAAGGACGGCTCGGTGCTCGTGCTCGCGGAGCAGCGGCCCGACGCGGAGGGCGTCATCCTCGCCGCGGCGGCCGAGCGGGGCGCGCGCGTGCTCCGGGAGGGCGTGGAGCTCGAGGTCGTGGACCGCCGGGTCGCCGTCGGCGGCCAGCTCCTCGCCCTGCGGACCACGGGCGGGCTCTACGCGGACGTCTTCCTGCCCCTGCACGGCGCGCACCAGGCCCACAACGCGCTCCTCGCGCTCGCGGCCGCGGAGGCGCTGCTGCGCGACGGCGGCGCGCTCGACGCCGGCGTGGTGGAGGCGGCCTTCGCCGCGATGGACTCGCCGGGGCGGCTCGAGCTCGTGCGGACCTCGCCGACCGTGCTCGTCGACGCCGCGCACAACCCCGCCGGGGCCGAGGCGCTCGCCGCGACGATCGAGGAGGCGTTCGGGTTCGAGCGGCTCGTGGGCGTGGTCGGGGTGCTCGAGGACAAGGACGCCGAGCACCTCCTCGCGGTGCTGGAGCCGGTGCTCGACGAGGTGGTCGTCACGCGGTCCACGTCCCCCCGCGCGCGGGACGTCGACGAGCTCGCCCAGGTCGCCGTCGAGGTGTTCGGCGAGGACCGGGTGCACCGCGCGGATCGGCTCGACGACGCGATCGCCCTCGCCGTCGACCTCGCCGAGCAGGGCGTCGCCGGCTCGCCGACGGGGGCGGGGGTGCTCGTCACCGGCTCGATCACCGTGGTCGCCGAGGCCCGGATCCTCTTCGGGCGGTGAGGACGACGCCGACCGCCCCGACCGCGCGCCCCGCCCGCTCCGCGCGCCGCCAGTTCGCCGCCACGGTGCTCGTGCTCGAGGCGTTCGTCGTCGGGTTCGCGACGCTCGTCGCGTTCGGGCTGCGCGTGGCGGAGCCGCGGGTCGTGTGGGGCGTCGGCGGCGCCGTCGTGGCGTCCCTCGTCCTCGCGGCGGGCGTGCTGGGCCGCCCGGGCGGGTACGTCGTCGGCTCGGTGCTGCAGGCCGCGGTCGTCGCCGTGGGCGTCGCCGTGCCGATGATGTTCGTCGTCGGCGGGATCTTCGTGGTCCTGTGGGTCGTCGGGCTGCGCCTGGGCGGCCGGATCGACGCCGAGCGCGCGGCGCGGGAGGAGGGGGCGGCGCCGTCGGGGGCCGACGGCCCAGTAGGGTGACCGCCATGCCTGCTGACGTGCCTGCCGACGCGCCCACCGACGCGCCCGCCGTGGAGCGCACCCTCGTCCTCGTCAAGCCCGACGGCGTCCGCCGCGGCCTGGTCGGCGAGGTGCTGCGCCGCATCGAGGCCAAGGGCTACCGCCTCGTCGCGCTCGACCTGCGCGTGCCCGGCCCCGACCTGCTGCGCGCGCACTACGCCGAGCACGAGGGCAAGCACTTCTTCGGCCCGCTCGTCGAGTTCATGGGCTCCGGGCCCGTGGTCGCCGCCGTCGTGGAGGGCGAGCGGGTGGTCGAGGCGTTCCGCGCGATGGCGGGCGCGACCGACCCCACCGCGGCCGCGCCCGGGACGATCCGCGGCGACCTCGGCCGCGACTGGGGCACGCCCGTGACGCAGAACATCGTGCACGGCTCGGACTCGCCCGCCTCCGCGGCGCGCGAGATCGCGCTGTGGTTCCCCGGGCTGTCCGGCCCGTGAGCGAGCGCCTCCCCGGCCCCCGGCCGCGCACCTCCTAGGCTGCACCCGTGCACCTTCGGACGCTCACGCTGCGGGGCTTCAAGTCGTTCGCGTCCGCGACGACCCTGCACTTCGAGCCCGGCATCACGTGCGTCGTCGGCCCGAACGGGTCCGGCAAGTCGAACGTCGTCGACGCGCTCGCCTGGGTCATGGGCGAGCAGGGCGCGAAGTCCCTGCGCGGCGGCTCGATGGAGGACGTCATCTTCGCCGGCACGGCGGGGCGCCCCCCGCTCGGCCGCGCCGAGGTCAGCCTGACGATCGACAACACCGACGGCGTGCTGCCGATCGAGTTCTCCGAGGTCACGATCTCGCGCACCCTGTTCCGCAGCGGGGGCTCGGAGTACGCGATCAACGGCACCCCGTGCCGCCTGCTCGACATCCAGGAGCTGCTGTCGGACACCGGCATGGGCCGGGAGATGCACGTCATCGTGGGGCAGGGGCAGCTCGACGCCGTGCTGCGCGCCACCCCCGAGGACCGGCGGGGCTTCATCGAGGAGGCCGCGGGCATCCTCAAGCACCGGCGGCGCAAGGAGAAGGCGCTGCGCAAGCTCGACGCCATGCAGGCGAACCTCACGCGGCTCGCGGACCTCACCGCGGAGATCCGCCGCCAGCTCGGCCCGCTCGGGCGGCAGGCCGAGGTCGCGCGCAAGGCGCAGACGATCCAGGCGGACCTGCGCGACGCGAAGGCGCGGCTGCTGGCCGACGACCTCGCGCAGCTCACCGCCGCGCTCGCGCAGGAGATCGCGGACGAGACCGAGCTGCGCCGCCGGCGCGCCGAGGTGGAGGAGGCGCTGGCCGCGGCGCGCGGCACGCTCGCCCGGCTCGAGGCGGCGGCCGCCGACGCCGCCCCGCGCCTCGCCGCGGCGGGGGAGACCTGGTACCGCCTCTCGTCCGCCCGGGAGCGGCTGCGCGGCACCGCGACCCTCGCGGCGGAGCGGGTGCGGCTGCTCGGGTCCGGGGACGACGCGGCGCCCGGCGGTCCCGAGCCGGAGGACCTCGAGGAGCAGGCCGCGCGGGCCCGGGCCGCCGAGGCGGACCTGCGGGCCGAGGTCGAGCTGGCCCGCGAGGCCGTGGACGCCGCCGTCGCGCGGCGCGAGGCCGCGGAGGCGCGGGTGCGCGAGACCGAGCGGGCCGTCGCCGACCTGCACCGCGCGGTCGCGGACCGGCGCGAGGGCCTGGCCCGGCTCGCTGGCGACGTCGCCGCGCGGCGCTCCCGCGTCGAGGCGACGGAGGCCGAGATCGAGCGCCTGCGGGAGCAGGTCGCCGAGGCGGAGCGGCGCGGCCACGAGGCGAGCGTCGAGTTCGCCGCGCTGGAGTCGCAGGTCGCGGGCGTGGAGGCCGGCGAGGAGGGCCTCGACGCCGAGCACGAGCGCGCGACCGCGGCGCTCGAGCGGGCCACGGCCGCCCTCGCCGAGCTGCGCGAGACCGAGCGCACCGCCGAGCGCGACCGCGCCACCTGGCAGGCCCGCGTCGAGGCCCTGGAGCTCGGCCTCGAGCGCAAGGACGGCGCCGGGGCGCTGCTCGCGGGCGACCCGCCGGTGCTCGGCTCGGTCGCCGCGCTGCTCGACGTCGAGCCGGGCTACGAGGACGCGGTCGCCGCCGCGCTGGGCGCCCTCGCCGACGCCGTCGCCGTGGAGAGCGTCGACGTCGCCGTGGACGCGCTGCGCCGCCTGCGCGACGACGACGCCGGCCGCGCCGTCGTGCTCGTCGCCGCCGACGGCGAGGCGCCGGCCCCGCCCGCCGGCCTGCCCGCCGGGGCGCGCGCCGTCGTCGACCTCGTCCGGGCGCCCGGGGGCGTCGGCACCGCCGTCGCGCGGCTCCTCGCCGGGGTCGTCGTCGTCGAGGACCTGGCGCACGCGCGGGCCCTCGTCGCCGCGCGGCCCGAGCTCGTGGCCGTGACGCGCGGGGGCGACCTGCTCGGCGCTCTGCGCGCCGCCGGCGGCTCGGCCGGCGCGCCGAGCGCGCTCGAGCTCCAGCGGGCGCTCGACGACGCCCGCGCCCGGCTGGCCGAGGCCGTCGCGCTGGGGGAGCGGACGCGGTTCGAGATCGTCGCCGCCGAGCGCGCGGTCGCGGAGGCGCAGGAGCGCCACGACGCGACCCTGGAGCGGCTGCACGAGTCGGACGCGGCGCTCGCCGCGGTGGCCGAGCAGCTGGGGCACCTCGGGTCGGTCGCGCGCGCCGCGCGCGCCGAGGCCGACCGGGCCTGCGCCACGCTCGAGCAGGCGGGGGAGCGGCTGGAGGCGGACCTCGCCGCGCTCGCCGAGCTCACGGCCCGGCTCGCCGCCGCGCAGGAGGACCCGACCGACACCGACGCGCGCATCGCCGCGGCCACCGCGGAGCGGGACGAGGCCGCCCGCGAGGCGTCCGCCGCCCGGACGGCGGAGACCGAGGCCCGGCTCGCGCTGCGCACGCTCGAGGAGCGGGCCCGCGCCCTCGCCGGGCGCGCGCAGTCGCTCGAGGCCGCCGCGCGGGCCGAGCGGGAGGCCCGGGAGCGGGCGGCGGAGCGGGCGCGCCGTCGGGCCGAGCAGGCCGCCCGGGCCCGGGCGGTCCGCGTGGCCGCCGAGTACGCGCTCGCCGTCACGGAGGCGTCCCTGCGCCGGGCGGACGACGCCCGCGCCGCGGCCGAGGCGGCCCGCGCGGAGCGGGACGAGCGGCTCGCCGTCGTGCGCGCGGACGCGGAGCGGCTCGCCGCGGAGATGGCCCAGCTCACGGACGTCGCGCACAAGGACGAGCTGGCCCGCGCGCAGGTCCAGCTGCGCGTGGAGCAGCTCGAGGCGCGGGCCGTCGAGGAGCTCGGGCTCGAGCCGCATGTCCTCCTCGACGAGTTCGGGCCCGACCGGCCCGTCCCCGTGCCCGGCGAGCCCGACGAGGACGGCGCCCCCCGCACGGTGCCGTACGTGCGCGAGGAGCAGGAGAAGCGCCTGCGCCAGGCGGAGCGGAACCTCGCCCTGCTCGGCCGCGTGAACCCGCTCGCCCTCGAGGAGTTCGCGGCGCTGGAGGAGCGGCACGCGTTCCTGTCGACGCAGCTGGCGGACCTCAAGAAGTCCCGCGCCGACCTCATGGAGATCGTCAAGGAGATCGACGAGCGCGTCGAGCAGGTCTTCGCTGACGCCTACCGCGACACGGCCGAGCAGTTCGAGCAGGTCTTCGCGCGGCTCTTCCCGGGCGGCGAGGGGCGGCTGGTGCTCACCGACCCGGATGACATGCTGACGACGGGCGTGGAGGTCGAGGCACGGCCGGCGGGCAAGAAGGTCAAGCGCCTCTCGCTGCTGTCCGGCGGCGAGCGCTCGCTCACGGCCGTCGCCCTGCTCGTGGCGATCTTCCGGGCGCGGCCCAGCCCGTTCTACGTCATGGACGAGGTCGAGGCGGCCCTCGACGACGTCAACCTCGGGCGGCTCCTGGAGATCTTCCGCGAGCTGCGCGAGGACAGCCAGCTCATCATCGTCACGCACCAGAAGCGGACGATGGAGATCGCCGACGCCCTCTACGGCGTGACCATGCGCGACGACGGCGTGACCACCGTGATCAGCCAGCGGCTCCGCGAGGAGGCGACCGCCTGATGCGCCCGCGCGGGCGCCGGACGCGGCGAGGGCTCGCGGCCGTCGCGGCGGCGGCCGCGGCCGCCGTGCTCGTGCTCGCCGGGTGCGCCGGCGCCGGCGACGAGACCCTGGCGGGGTTCGGGCTGCCGGTGCAGCCCGAGGAGGGCGTCCCGGGCCCGCGCCGGCCGGTGTCGGGCGTGCTGCGCGTGGAGCACAACGGCTGCTTCACGCTCGAGGACGCCGGCGGCGCGCGGCGCTGGCTGGTCTGGCCGCGGGACGCGCGGCACGACGACGACCACGTGGTGCTCGGCGACGGCACCGCGGTGGGCGACGGTGCCGTCCTCGTCGGCGAGGGCGCGCGGGTCGACGCCGCCGCGCTGCCGGACTTCGCGTCGGACGGCTACTACGGCTCGTTCGGCCGCTTCTGCGGGGCGGACGAGCTCGGCGTCGTCGTGCTCGACGAGGTCCGCGCCGACGCCTGACCGCCGCGGCCCGGTCCCCGGGACCCCTGACCCACCGCAGAGTGGAACGACATGAGGTCCGGCAGCACGAAGTGGAACGAGATGCCAGCGGATCGTTCCACTCTGCGGGGTGGGTGGTGCGGTGGGGCGGGGCGGAGACGGCAAGAACCCGCCCCGGGACGTGTGCAGATCGTGTGACGATCCGCCGGGGGCCCCGCACGACCGCGCGCACCGTTGCGCCGAACGGGTGACACTGTGCTCATGGCTCCCACACTCACCTGGATCGTCGTCGCCCTCGTCGTCGCCCTCGTGGTGCTCGTCGTCGCGGGGACCACGTCCGGGGCGCCGCGGCGCGGGGTGCGGGACTTCCTCCGCGACCTGCGCGCCGGCGTCCGCCCCGACCCCGGCGACTCCGTCGGCCTGCTCAGCAGCGCCCGGCAGGAGCTGGCGGAGGCCGCCGACGCCGAGGGCTCGCTGGAGGACATCTTCCGGATCGGCGAGGCGCCGCCGTCGGCGTACGTCGAGCCGGCCGAGCTCGTCGGCCCCCTCGCGGGTGCCGCGCGCCGGCTGCGCGGCCACTGAGCGGGCGCGCCGGGGAGGGTGCCCGAGCCGTGCCGGTGCCGCGTCGGCCGCGGGCGCGCGGCGGCGTGCCTGAGAGACTGACCGCGTGAACGAGCTCAGCGACATCCTCATCTGGGCCCTGCCCGCGCTCGCGGTCGTCGCGGTCGGCGTCGCGGTGCCCCTGCGGCGCCGCTCCCGCCGCCCCGCGCCCCCCGCCGCGCCCGAGGCCGGAGCGCCCGACGCCGGCGCGCCGTCGGGCACGGCCGTCGCCGAGGCGCCGGTCGCCGAGCCGGCGACCACCGCGGAGGCCGCGGAGGTCGCCCCGGCCGCGCCCGCGCTCGAGACCCCCGAGCCGGTCCAGGGGCGCCTCGTGCGCCTGCGCGAGCGCCTCGCCCGCTCGGGCTCGCCGCTGGGCGCTCGCCTGCTCGCGGTGCTCTCGCGCGACCACCTCGGCGAGGACGACTGGGACGAGCTCGAGGAGGTCCTCCTCCTCGGCGACGTCGGCGCCGGGCCCACCGCCGAGCTCCTCGACCGCCTCCGCGAGCGCGTGCGCGTGCTCGGCGTGCGCGAGCCGGCCGCCGTGCGCGGCCTCCTGCGCGAGCTGCTGCTCGACCTCGTCGGCCCCGACCTCGACCGCTCCCTCGCGCTGCCGCCGGCGGGCGAGGGTCCCGCCGTCGTGCTCGTCGTCGGCGTCAACGGCACCGGCAAGACGACGACCGTCGGCAAGCTCGCCCGCGTGCTCGTCGCCGAGGGCCGCAGCGTGGTCCTCGGCGCCGCCGACACCTTCCGCGCCGCGGCCGCCGACCAGCTCGCCACGTGGGGCGCCCGGGTGGGCGTGCCCACGGTGCGCGCGGAGCGCGACGGCGCCGACCCGGCCGCCGTCGCGTTCGACGCCCTGCGCGAGGCGCAGGAGGCGGGGGCCGACGTCGTGCTCGTGGACACGGCCGGCCGACTGCAGAACAAGGCGGGCCTCATGGACGAGCTCGGCAAGATCGCGCGCGTCCTCGCCCGGCCCGGCCCCATCGCCGAGGTGCTGCTCGTGCTCGACGCCACCACCGGGCAGAACGGGCTCCGCCAGGCGCAGGTCTTCACGGAGGTGGCCGGCGTCACCGGCATCGTGCTGACCAAGCTCGACGGCACCGCCAAGGGCGGCATCGTCGTCGCGGTGCAGCGCGAGCTGGGCGTGCCGGTCAAGCTCGTCGGCCTCGGCGAGGGGCCGGACGACCTCGCGCCGTTCGACCCCGAGGCGTTCGTCGACGGGCTTCTCGCGGGCTGAGCCACGCACCCCCGCGAAACGCAGAGTTAACGCGGCGGGCGCCCGCGTGATCCGGCCGTAACGCCGGGCACGCGGGGACGAAACCGTGCTCCCCGACAGTGGGCGGCGGACCAGCCGCCCGGCTGGCGAGGGAGGAAGTCACCCGATGGACCTCAACTTCGGAGCGACCGCGTGGATGCTCACCTCGGCATCCCTCGTGCTGCTCATGACACCCGGACTGGCGCTCTTCTACGGCGGGATGTCCCGCGCCAAGTCCGTCCTCAACATGATGATGATGAGCTTCGGCACGCTCGGCGTCGTCGGAGTGATCTACGTGCTGTGGGGCTGGTCGATGTCCTACGGCGCGTCGGTCGGCGGGTTCTTCGGCAACCCGTTCGACCAGTTCGGCCTCGACGGGGCCATCTACGACGGAGCCGGCGAGTTCCTGATCGACGGCATGGGCGTGCCCGGCATCGTCGGCGTCGCGTTCCAGTCCACGTTCGCGATCATCACCGTCGCGCTCGTCAGCGGCGCGCTGGCGGACCGGGTCAAGTTCGGGACCTGGCTCGTCTTCGCGGGCGTCTGGGCGACGCTGTCGTACTTCCCGATCGCGCACATGGTGTGGGGTGGCGGCTTCCTCAGCGACAGCGAGGGCGGCCTGGCCGCGATGATCTTCGGCACGACCGACGGCGCCGCCACGGTCGCCCCGATCGACTTCGCGGGCGGCACGGTCGTCCACATCAACGCCGGCGTCGCCGCCCTCGTGCTCGCGCTCATCATCGGCAAGCGCAAGGGCTTCGGCACCGAGCCGATGCGGCCGCACAACCTCACGCTCGTCATGCTGGGCGCCGCGCTCCTGTGGTTCGGCTGGTTCGGCTTCAACGCGGGCTCGGCGTTCACCGCCGACGGCGCCGCGGGCCTCGCCTGGGTGAACACCACGACGGCGACCGCCGCCGCGATGCTCGCCTGGCTGCTCGTGGAGAAGATCCGGGACGGGCACGCGACGTCGCTCGGTGCGGCGTCGGGCATCGTCGCCGGCCTGGTCGCGATCACGCCGGCCGCCGGCTCGGTCAGCCCGGGCGGCTCGATCTTCCTCGGCGCGATCGCCGGCGTGCTTTGCGCCCTCGCGGTGGGCCTGAAGTACAAGCTGGGCTACGACGACTCGCTCGACGTCGTCGGCGTCC
>JAAZAC010000104.1 GCA_012514545.1 Actinomycetales bacterium
CGCCCGGCCGGCGTCGGGCTCGAGGGCGAGCACCCGCGCGTCGGCGACCGGCCCGCCGTCGTCCACGCCCCACGGCACACCGGCGAGCGCGGCCGCGAGGAACCCCGCCGCGGCCGCGGCGACGAGGCCCACGCCCGTCCACCAGCGCCGGCGACGCCGGCCGCGCCGGGCCGCGAGGTCGCCGTCGGCGCCCTCCTGCCCGGCGCCCTCCTGCCCGACGGCGGCCAGCAGCCCGCGCAGGACGGTCGCCGGCGGGTCCGCGAGGCCCTCGGGCGGCACGGCGGCGAGCAGGCGCGGCAGGTCGGCCACCTCCGCCACGGCCGCGCGGCACGCCGCGCACCCGGCGAGGTGGTCCTCGAAGGCCGCGCGCTCGGCCTCGTCGAGCGCGCCGAGCACGTAGACGCCGGCGTCCTCGGCGAAGGGGTCGTGGGCCGGCGACGCCGCCGCCCCGGCGAACGGGTCGCTCATCGGGTCACCCCCATCTCCTCCAGGACCAGGCGCAGCGAGCGCAGGGCGTAGTGCGTGCGGGACTTCACGGTGCCGGGCGGCACGCCGAGCTCCGCGGCGGCCTCGGCCACCGAGCGGCCGCCGAAGTAGCAGAGCACGAGCACCTGGCGGTGCTCCGTGGACAGCCGCCCGAGCGCGTCCGCGACGAGCCAGCCCTCGACCAGCCGGTCCACGGCCGCCGCGTCCACGGCCGGCTCGGGGACCTCGCCCGCGAGGACCTCCCGCTGCGCGCGGCTGGACCGCCACTCGTCGATGACGAGCCGCCGGGCCACCGTGAACAGCCAGGCCCGCGCGCCCGCCGTCGTGCTCTCGAGCACGTGGCGGTCGCGCCACGCGCGCAGCAGCGTCTCCTGCACGACGTCCTCGGCCCGGGCGCGGTCCCCGCCGACCAGGCGCAGCGCGAACGCCCACAGCGCCCGCGCGTGGTCGCTGTGCAGCTCGACCATGAGGTCGGTGGGGCTGGTCGACATGCCACCTCCGGTGGGGGAGACGGACGAGGGCGCCGCCCGGTTCACCGGGGTCCGTCGCCGTCGCACTCCGCCCGACGCAGGCCGCCTCCCGTCCCCATCGTCCGCCCCCGGTGGGTCACCCGCCTCGGGGGCCGGCGCGCACCGCCCGGGAGGGCCCGACGCGAACCCTCCGCACGCGCCGGCGTGAACCTCCCGGGGTGCAGGATCGTCGTCATGGTCGGGGCCCGCGCCGCGGGCCGCGGGGAGGGAGACGCCGATGACCGCGACCACCACCGTGCGCGAGCGCCGCACGACCGCCACGGCCCTGCGCTGGGTCGTCGCGGTCGCCGTCGTCGTCTCGGCGGTCGTGCACCTGCTGCTCTGGCGCGACGGCATGCGCGACGTCGCGGTCGTCGGCCCGGCCTTCCTCGTCAACGCGGTGGCCGGCGTCGTCATCGGCGTGGCCCTCGTGACCTGGCGGCACTGGCTGCCGCTGCTCGCCGCGGTCGGGTTCGGCGCGGCGACGTTCGGCGCCTACCTGATGTCGATGACGGTGGGCTTCTTCGGCGTGCGCGAGCAGGTGTGGACCACGGAGGCGGTCGTCTCCGCGGTCACCGAGGTGGCCGCCGTCGTGCTGGGGGTCACGGCGCTGGTCGTGGAGCGGCGGCGGGCCTGAGGCGGCCCCTCGGCTCAGCCGCGGCCCGGCCGTCGGCTCAGACGGCGTCGACGTAGCGCCGCAGCGTCGCGGCGACCACCGCGACGTCGTCCTCCTCGCCGGCCGCGATGCGCGTGACGAGGCTGCGGACCTCGTCGTGGGGCATCCGCAGGTCGCGGCCGTTGAGCACGTAGAAGAGCCGGGTGGCGATCCAGCCCATGCGCTTGCTGCCCTCGACCAGCGGCCCGTTCCCCACGAGCGCGAGCAGCAGCGCCGCAGCCTTCGTGTCGAGGTCCGGGTAGATGTCCTGGCCGTACCACTGCGCCTGCGGCCGGTGCAGGGCGGCCTCGAGCACGCCGTGGTCGCGGATCTCCGGCGGCCGGCCGAGCACCGCCTCGACGGCGGTGAGGGCGTCCTCGCGGTCCAGGTAGTCGACCATCGCGCTCACCTCGTCATGTGCTCGAGGAGGTCGGCGTCCTCCGCGACGATGCGGCGCACGGCCTCGTCGCGGCGGCGGGTGCGGTCGGTGGCGTAGCGCCGGATCGCGTCGACGATCACCGCGTTCTGCGAGCGCCCCTCGCGCGCGGCCGCCTCGCGGAGGGCCTTCTGCACGTCCGGGGGGAGTCTCAGCGTCGCGGCCATATCCACAGCCTAGACCGGTGGTATCACGTGGTACCACAGGGTGGTCATCAGGTGGACGCCTCGACGACGCCGTCCCCCTCCACCCGCACGGGGTGCGCCCGGAGCGGCTCGGTGGCGGGCCCGTCGACCACCGCGCCCGTGGCCGCCTCGAACACCGAGCCGTGGCACGGGCAGCGCAGCAGCTCGCCGTCGGGCGCGACGGTGCACCGCATGTGCGTGCAGATCGCCGAGAACGCCACGACCCGGCCCGCGGTCGGCTGCGCGACGACGATCCTGTCCCCCGCCGCCGTCGTCACCGCCACGGACCCGCCCACGGGCACGTCCGCGAGCGCGACCAGCGGGCCGCCCGGGGTGGCGCGCGGTCCGCCGTCGCCGCCGGTCGAGCACGCAGCGAGCAGGCCGAGGCCCACGACGCCCGCCCCCGCCGCGAGGACCGTGCGGCGGTCGAGGAGGCGCGTGGCGTCCCCCGGCCGGGCCGCGCCGGACCCCGGACCGTCGGTCCCGTCCCCCGGCCCGACGGCGTCCCCCGCCTGTGCCGGTCGTCCGGTCGTCCTGCTCCTGGCGTCAGTCACGGATCGGCTCCCCGCTCGCGTCCAGCACCCACCAGACGTCGTTCACCCCCTGGCCCGTCGCGTCGCCCGGGGCGTCGTCCTGCGCCCAGTAGTACAGCGGCCAGCCGTCGTACGTCACCTGCAGGCCGCCGTCGGTCCGCTCGGTGGTGCCGAGCAGGGCGGCGTCCACGCCGTCGCCCGCGGCGGGCGCGCCGTCGTCGGCGAGCAGCGGCGGCCAGGCCTGCGCGCACTGGTCGTAGCAGGTCGAGGCGCCCTGCGCGTCGGGGTCGTAGAGGTAGAGCGTCATGCCGGCGGGCCCGACGAGCACCTCGCCGAGGTCCGTCGACCCGAGGGCGACCGTCGCGGCGGCGGCCCCCTCGTCGCCGGCGGTCCCGTCGTCGTCGCGCCCGCCGCCCATCCCGTAGGGACCGCCGTCGTCGGTCGTCGCGCCCGCGCCGGCCCCGTCGTCCGCGCCGCCGCCCCCGCAGCCCGCCAGCAGCAGCGCCAGCAGCAGCGCCGGCGCAGCGGCCGCCACCGCCGGCGCCGTCGCGCGTGTCCGTGTCCGCATCTCGTCCGCCTCCCCCGGCGGCGCACGGTGCGCCGTCGAGGAGGAAGACGGGCCGCCCCCGCGCTCGGTTCACCCGTACGGGCGACCGCCGCCCCGGGAGGCGCCCGGACCCCGCCCGGGCCCTCGCCCGCCCGGAGTTCAGGGTCGAGTCAGGGACGCCACCCATTCCCCCGGCCCGCCGCCGCCGGGGAGAGTGGCGGCCGTGGAACTCGGCCGACCCCCCAGCCCCTCGCCGGGCGCTGCTACGTTGCCGGGCGTGACTGCACCTCTCGCGGGCGCCCTCGCGGACGGGCCCGCCATCGTCGCCCGGGGCGTGACGAAGCAGTTCGGCACGGTGACCGCCCTGTCGGACCTCACCGTCGAGATGCCCACGGGCGTCGTCGGTCTCGTCGGGGCGAACGGAGCGGGCAAGTCCACCCTCATCAAGATCCTGCTCGGCCTGCTCCCGCCGACGTCGGGCGAGGCGCGCATCCTCGGCCTCGACAGCGCGCGCGACGGCCTCGCGATCCG
>JAAZAC010000105.1 GCA_012514545.1 Actinomycetales bacterium
AACAACTCGGGCACCACCGCGATCTTCATCAACCAGCTCCGCGAGAAGATCGGCGTCTTCTTCGGCTCCCCGGAGACGACGACGGGCGGCAAGGCGCTGAAGTTCTACGCCTCGGTGCGCATGGACATCCGGCGGATCGAGACCCTCAAGGAGGGCACCGAGTCCGTCGGCAACCGGACCCGCGTCAAGGTCGTCAAGAACAAGCTCGCGCCGCCCTTCAAGCAGGCGGAGTTCGACATCCTCTACGGCGTGGGCATCTCCCGCGAGGGCGGCCTCATCGACCTCGGCGTGGAGCACGGGCTCGTGCGCAAGTCGGGCGCCTGGTACACGTACGAGGGCGACCAGCTCGGCCAGGGCAAGGAGAACGCCCGGGCGTTCCTGCGCGACAACCCCGACCTCGCCGCGGAGATCGAGAAGAAGATCAAGGAGAAGCTCGGGATCGGCGCGCGCGTCGACGCGCCGGCCGACCCGCCCGCCCCCGTCGACTTCTAGGAGCCCGTCCGAGTGACGTCCCGACGCCGTCCGCGGTGGTCGGCGCCGGAGCCCCCGGCGACCGGCGCTGCGGCGGTCGACCCCGAGCCCGACCCCGAGCAGGTCGCCCGGTCGATCGCGCTGCGGCTGCTCACCGGGGCGCCGCGGAGCCGGCACCAGCTGGCCGAGGCGATGGCGCGCCGCGGCGTGCCCGACGACGTCGTGACGCGCGTGCTCGACAGGTTCACCGAGGTCGGGCTGATCGACGACGCCGAGTACGCCCGGATGCTCGTCCGCGCGCGGCGCGAGTCGCGCGGCCTCGCCCGGCGCGCGCTCGCCGTCGAGCTGCGCCGCAAGGGGATCGACGACGAGACGGCCGCGGCCGCGCTCGACGAGGTCGACCCGGAGAGCGAGGAGGAGGTGGCGCGGGCGCTGCTGCGCCGGCGGTGGCGCACCGACGTCGCCCCGGACGTCCAGGCGCGCCGCGCGCTGGCGATGCTCGCGCGAAAGGGGTATCCGCCCGGCCTGTCGCGCCGCCTCGTGGCCGAGATGCGCGACGATGGAGACCTGCCCGCCGGCGTCGCCGGCGACGAGGAGTGACGACGGCCGGAGGTGGCGGTGACCGAGTGGGGCGAGGCGGCCTTCGTCGTCGCGCTGCTCGTCGCCTGCCTCGTCGCGCTCGTCCTCGTCCTGCTCGCCCGCCGCGAGGCGGAGGCGACCCGCCGGCAGGCGCTCGAGGACGCCGCCACGGTCAAGGCCGAGGCGCGCGCCATGCTCGCCGACGCGCAGCGGCGCGAGGAGCACGTCGCCCAGCGTGAGCAGGACCTCGCCGCCGAGCGGCGGCAGGTCCGCGAGCTCGTCGAGCAGGCCGAGGCGCGCGTCCAGCAGTCGACCCTGCACGCGCAGCAGGCGGAGGCGGACCGGCGCGCGGCCCGCGAGGAGCTCGCCGCGGCGCGGGAGGAGGCGGCGGCGCTCCTCCAGGCCACGTCCGGGCTGTCGCCCGCCGAGGCCCGCGCGGAGCAGGTCCGGCTCGTCGTCGAGGAGGCGGAGCGCGAGGCCGCGGCCACCGTGCGCCGCGCCGAGGCGCGCGCCCGTCGCCAGGCCGACGAGCGCGCCCGGCACATCGTCGCCGCGGCCGTGCAGCGCATGGCCGGCCCGACGAGCACGCAGAGCGTCGTGACCGTGGTGCCCCTGCCCGCCGAGGAGATGAAGGGCCGCATCATCGGCAAGGAGGGGCGCAACATCCGGACGTTCGAGGCCCTCACGGGCGTGAACGTCCTCATCGACGACAGCTCCGACCAGGTCACGCTCTCGAGTTTCGACGCCGAGCGCCGGGAGGTCGCCGCCGTGGCGCTGGAGGCGCTCATCGCGGACGGTCGCATCCACCCGCAGCGCATCGAGCTCGCCTACGCGGAGGCCCTCGCGGGCGCGCGCGACCGGGCCGTCGCAGCAGGCCACGAGGCGGCCGAGCGGGCCGGCGTCGTCGGCCTGCACCCCGAGGTCGTCGAGACGCTCGGGCGCCTGCGCCTGCGGGTCAGCTACGGCCAGAACGTGCTGGCGCACCTCGTCGAGAGCGCCCAGCTCGCCGCGCTCATGGCCGCGGAGATCGGGGCCGACGTCGCCACCGCCCGCCGGGCGGCGTTCCTGCACGACCTCGGCAAGGCCATGACGCCCGAGCGCCCGGGCACCCACGCGGCCCTCGGGGCGGAGATGCTGCGCCGGCTCGGCGAGCCCGACGTCGTCGTCAACGCGGTCGCCGCGCACCACGACGAGGTGCCGCTCGAGTCCGTCGAGGCCGTGCTCGTCCAGGCGGCCGACGCGATCTCGGCGTCCCGCCCCGGCGCGCGCCGCGAGGAGCTCGACCAGTTCGTGGAGCGCATGACGAGCCTCGAGTCGCTCGTCGCCTCCCACCCCGGCGTGCGCCGCGCGCTGGCGATGGCCGCCGGCCGCGAGGTCCGCGTCGTCGTCGAGCCCGACGTCGTCGGGGACGCCGCGCTGCCCGACCTCGCCAACGCGATCGCGCGGCACATCGAGACCGAGCTCACCTACCCGGGCGAGATCACCGTCACGGTCGTGCGCGAGCTGCGGGCCTCGGCGACGGCCGGCTGACCGCGCGCCGTGCCGCCGGGGGTCAGGGGGCGGTCAGCGGACCCGTGGGCGGCGCGCCGCCCGCGCCGGCCTCGACGGCGAGCACCGGCGCCGCGGGGCGACCCGTCCTGGCACCCGTGCGCCGGCTCAGCCAGCGCGCGAACCACGACAGCGTGAGGTTGACCGCGAGGTACGTCCCCGCGCCCACGACGAAGAGCGCGACGAAGTACCGGTTGCCGAAGTACTGCCCGTTGTTCTGGATCGACTTCAGCAGCTCCGGGTAGCTCACGATGAAGCCCAGCGAGGAGTCCTTGAGCAGCACGACGAGCTGGGCGACGAGGCTCGGCAGCATCGTGCGCACCGCCTGCGGCAGCTGCACGGTCCGCAGCGCCTGCCAGCGCGTCAGCCCGATGGCGTACGCGGCCTCGGTCTGGCCCCGCGGGAGCGCGGCGAGGCCCGCCCGCAGGATCTCGGCGAAGATCGCCATGTTGTACACGACGAGGCCGAAGACGACGCCCGAGAACGGGTCCATGTCCAGGGCCAGGGTGCCGAACAGCATCATGAGCAGGACCGGCAGGCCGCGGAACAGCTCGACGACGGCGACCGCCGGCAGCCGCAGCCACGTCCAGCGGGTCGTGCGCCACAGCGCGAGCAGGAGGCCGAGCACCAGCGCCAGGGGAGCGGCCACCGCCGCGGCGCGCAGCGTGGCGCCCAGCCCGCGCACGACGATGGACCGCCACACGCTCGCCGCGGTCTGGTTCTTCGGCGGGTCGTACAGGACGTCCCAGTGGTCCGCCTGGAAGACGCCGCGGCCGGCGGCGTAGCGCAGCGCGAAGAACAGCGCGACGAGGATGACGAGCGCGCCGACGACGGACCCGATGCGCTCGCGGCGGCGCGTCACCGGGCCCGGCGCGTCGTAGAGGACGGTGGTCATCGCGCGAACGCCACCCTTCGCTCGAGCGCCGAGGCGAGCAGCCCCGCCGGGATCGTGATGACGAGGTAGAACGCGGCCACCCCGACGAGCACCCAGGGGTCGCCCGCGTTCGCGGTGGACAGCCGGCGGCCGACCCCGATGAGCTCGACGGTCGCGAACCCGGCGGCCACCGAGGTGTTCTTCGTCAGCGCGATGAGGACGTTGATGAGCGGCGGGATCGTGGACCGCACGGCCTGGGGGAGCACGACCTCGCGCAGCGTCTGACCGAAGGTCAGGCCGATCGACCGGGCCGCCTCGGCCTGCCCGACGCCGACCCCGTTGATCCCGGAGCGCACCGCCTCGGCGACGAACGCCGACGTGTACAGCCCCAGGCACAGCACGGCGGTCCAGAAGCCGAGCGGCAGGAGGATCCCGAACTGCGGCGCGACGAGCACCATGAAGAAGAACACCAGCGTGAGGGGCGTGTTGCGCAGCACCTCGACCCACGCGGCCGCGAACAGGCGCAGGGACCGCAGCGGCGCGACGCGCAGCCCCGCGACGATCACGCCGAGGACCAGCGCGAGCGCGCCCGCGTACGCGGTCAGGCGCAGCGTCACCACGAACCCGTCGACGTAGGTCGACGCGTTGTCGAAGATCACGCCCACGCTCGGCCGGCTCCCTCCGCTCGGGGGCGCGGGCGGCCGGAGACCCGGCCCGCCCGCGCCCGCGTCGGTGCGTCAGTCCTCGTACCGGTCCACGCTCGGCGGCTCCGGCGTCGGCAGCACGGTCCCCGCCGTGGCCTCCCACGCCGCGGTCCAGCGGCCGTCGGCGAAGATCTCCTCGAGCACGTCGTTGATCCACATCCGGAACTCGACGTCGTCCTTCGCCACGCCGATGCCGTACGGCTCCTCGGTGAACGGGTCGCCGCGCACCTCGAGGTCGTCGCTCTCGGCCGCGAAGCCCGCGAGGATCACGTTGTCCGTGCTCACGGCGTCGACCTGGCCGTTGCGCAGGGGCTCGAGGCACTCGGAGTACGTGCCGAACGGCACCACGTCGACGTCGGGGAAGTTGGCGAGCAGGTTCCCCTCCGGCGTCGAGCCGGAGACCGTGCACACGCGCTTGCCCGAGAGGTCGTCCGGCCCCTGGATGTCGGTGTTGGAGGCGAGCGTGAGGATCGACTGGCCCGCGAGGTAGTAGGGCCCGGCGAAGCCGACGCGCTGCTTGCGCTCGTCGTTGATCGTGTAGGTCGCCACGACGATGTCGACGTCGCCGTTCTCGATCGCCGTCTCGCGGTTCTGCGACGGCGTCTCCACCCACTCGATGTCGTCCTCGTCGATGCCGAGCTCGCCCGCGATGAGCTTGGCGATCTCGACGTCGAAGCCCTCGGGGACGCCGTCGGGCCCGACCAGGCCGAAGAGCGGCTGGTCGAACTTCGTGCCGACGGTGATCGTCCCGGCCTCGGCGAGGCGCGCCATCGTCGAGCCCTCGGGGAACTCGGCGGTCTCGCCGCCGTCGTCGCCGCCGTCGGTGGCGGGCGGGGTGTCCTCGCCGTCTCCGCCGCAGCCGGACAGTGCGAGCGCCGTCGCCGCGATCAGCGCGACGGCGAGTCGTCGACTCGTGGTCATGGCATCACCTTCTCGGTCGGACCGCCGGAGCGGTCAGTGGGTGAGGATCTTGGACAGGAAGTCGCGGGCGCGCTCGGAGCGGGGGGCGGTGAAGAACTCCTCGGGCGGCGCCTCCTCGACGATGCGGCCGGCGTCCATGAAGACGACGCGGTCGGCGGCGCGGCGCGCGAACCCCATCTCGTGGGTGACGACGACCATCGTCATGCCGTCGCGCGCGAGGGCGACCATGACGTCGAGGACCTCGTTGATCATCTCGGGGTCGAGGGCGCTCGTCGGCTCGTCGAAGAGGATCACCTTGGGCCGCATGGCCAGCGCCCGGGCGATCGCCACCCGCTGCTGCTGGCCGCCGGAGAGCTGGGCCGGGAGCTTGTGCGCCTGGTCGGCGACGCCGACCCGGTCGAGGAGGCTCATCGCGAGCTCGTTCGCCTCGGCGCGGCGCATGCCCTTCGCCTTGATCGGCTCGAGCGTGACGTTGTCGAGCACCGTCCGGTGCGCGAAGAGGTTGAACGACTGGAAGACCATGCCGATGTCGGCCCGCAGGCGCGCGAGCGCGCGGCCCTCGGCGGGGACGGGCACGCCGTCGACGGCGACGGTGCCGGAGTCGACGGGCTCGAGCCGGTTGATGACGCGGCAGAGCGTCGACTTGCCGGAGCCCGAGGGGCCGATGACGACGACCACCTCGCCGCGGCGGACCTCCAGGTCGACGTCGCGCAGCACGTGCAGGTGCCCGAAGTGCTTGTTGACGCCGGACAGCGTGACGAGCGCCGGCGCGTCGGCGCCGTCGCGAGGCGCGGGCCGGTCCTCGGGGGCGCTGCCGGCCGGGTGGCCGCCCGTGGGTCTCACCCGTCGAACGTAGGTCGGTTGCGCGAGGGCGGCCACTCGAGATGATCACGACCAGGTAAATTCTCGCCGGGCCCGCGTCGTACCCTGGACCGCGATGACGACGACCCTCCCGGACCGCGCGCCCGCCGGCCCGACCGCAGCCCCCCGCACGACGCCGGACGCCCGCCGGACCGCCCGGGGGACCTACGTCGTGCGCACGCTCGGCTGCCAGATGAACGCGCACGACTCCGAGCACATGGCCGGCCTGCTCGAGCAGGCCGGGTTCGCGCCCGCGCCGCCGGAGGAGGCGGCCGAGTGGCGGGCCGACGTCGTCGTCATCAACACCTGCGCGGTCCGCGAGAACGCGGCGACGCGCCTCTACGGCAACCTCGGGCGGCTCGCCGGGATCAAGGCGGAGCGGCCCGGCATGCAGATCGCCGTCGGGGGCTGCCTGGCGCAGAAGGACCGGGCCGGCATCGTCGAGCGCGCCCCGTGGGTCGACGTCGTCTTCGGCACGCACAACATCGACGCGCTGCCCGTGCTGCTCGAGCGGGCCCGGCACAACGCCGCGGCGCAGGTCGAGATCGAGGAGTCCCTCAAGGTCTTCCCGTCGACGCTGCCGACGCGCCGCGAGTCGGTCTACGCCGGCTGGGTCTCGATCAGCGTCGGCTGCAACAACACGTGCACCTTCTGCATCGTGCCGCACCTGCGCGGCAAGGAGCGCGACCGCCGGCCGGGGGAGATCCTCGCCGAGGTCGAGGCGCTCGTCGCCGAGGGCGCCATCGAGGTGACGCTGCTCGGGCAGAACGTCAACTCCTACGGCGTCGGCTTCGGCGACCGGGGGGCGTTCGCCAAGCTGCTCCGGGCGGTCGGCGCGATCCCCGGGCTCGAGCGCGTGCGGTTCACCTCGCCGCACCCGGCCGCGTTCACCGACGACGTCATCGCCGCGATGGCGGAGACCGGCACGGTCATGCCGAGCCTGCACATGCCCCTGCAGTCGGGCTCGGACCGGATCCTGCGCGCGATGCGCCGCTCGTACCGCAGCGAGCGGTTCCTCGGCATCCTCGAGCGGGTGCGCGCCGCCATCCCCGACGCTGCGATCACCTCCGACGTCATCGTCGGCTTTCCCGGGGAGACGGAGGAGGACTTCGCGGAGACGCTGCGCGTCGTCGAGCAGGCGCGGTTCAGCTCGGCGTTCACGTTCCAGTACTCGCCGCGGCCGGGCACGCCGGCGGCGGACCTGCCGGACCAGGTGCCGCCCGACGTCGTCGCGGAGCGCTACGCGCGGCTCGTCGCCCTCCAGGAGCGCATCTCGACGGAGGAGAACGCGGCGCAGGCCGGGCGCGTCGTCGAGGTGCTCGTGGCCGAGGGCGAGGGCCGCAAGGACGAGGCCACGCGCCGGGTCAGCGGGCGCGCGGCCGACAACCGGCTCGTGCACCTCGCCCTGCCCGAGCACGTGGCCGGGCTCGTGGCGGCCGCGGGAGAGCCGTCGGCGGACCCGCCGGCCGACCCGCGCCTCGCCGCCGAGCCGCCGGCCGACCTGCCGCGGCCCGGCGACCTCGTCACCGTGCAGGTGACGTACGGCGCGCCGCACCACCTCGTCGCGGACTCTGCGCTGACCGGCGGGCCGTTCGCGGTGCGCCGCACGCGCGCCGGCGACGCCTGGGCCGCGCGGCGCCGCGCCGAGCTCGGCGAGGACGACCACGCCCACGCGCACGCCCACGCCGCCGCCGCGGGGCCGGTGCTCCTGGGGCTGCCGACGCGCCGGGCCTGAGCGGAGCGGCGCCGAACCGGGCGCGACCGGGCCCTGACCAGGGCGCGAGCCCGGGCCGCCGCCCCCGCCCGGCCCTAAGTCTCACCCGCACGAGGGACCGTGCCCCGGCGGGCGGCACGGTACCGTCGCATCGTGCTCGTGGCCGCAGCCCTCGTGCCGCCGACCGCGCTGCTCGTCCCGGGGGCCTCGGGCGCGACGCCGGTGCTCGGCGTGGAGCGTGCCGCCTCCGTCGCCGCCGTGACCGCCGTGCGGGGCGCCCGGCCGGACGTCGTCGTGGTGGTCGCGCCGAGCCGCGACGCGCCCGTCCGGATGACCGGCCGGCTGCACCCGTCGCTGGCCGCCGCCGGCGTGGACGACGCGCGGCTCGGCTGGGTGCCGCGCGCCACCTACGGGCGCGGGCCGGCCGTGCTCGTCGACGACGTGCCCGCGGCGGTCGGCATCCTGCTGCTCGACCGGGCGGGCTGGACGGGCCCGGTGGAGGTGGCCGGCGTCGGGATGGCGCCGGTGCCCGACCTCCGGCGGACGGGGGCCGAGCTCGTCGCCGACCGCGACGCCGCGCTCCTGCTCGTCGGCGGGCTCAGCGCGCGCCGCGGCCCCGACGGGCCGCTCGCGACCGACGAGCGGGCCGCCGTCCTCGACGACGCCACCGTGAACGACCTGGGGGACCTCGGCCCGGCCGCGCGCGAGCGGCTCGGCGCCGTGCCCGCCCAGGTGGCGTTCGAGCTGGCGATCAGCGCCTGGGCGCCCCTGCAGGTGCTGCTCGGCGCGGCGCCGCCCGAGCGCCCCGACACGGTGGTGCACCACGTCAGCGCGCCGTTCGGCGCGACGTACGCGTGCGTCTCGTGGCGGTGGACGTGAGCGCTCCGCTCGTCGTGGCGGTGGTCGGCCCGACGGCGACCGGCAAGTCGGAGCTCGGCCTCGCCCTCGCGGAGGCGCTGGGCGGCGAGGTCGTCAACGCGGACGCGATGCAGCTCTACCGCGGCATGGACGTCGGCACCGCGAAGCTCAGCCCGGCCGAGCGGCGCGGCATCCCGCACCACCAGCTCGACGTGCTCGACGTCGCCGAGGAGGCGTCGGTCGCCGCGTACCAGCGCCACGCCCGCGCCGACGTCGCCGCGATCCACGCGCGCGGGCGGCGGGCCGTCGTCGTCGGCGGGTCGGGGCTGTACGTCCGGGCGCTCCTCGACCGGCTCGAGATGCCGCCGACCGACCCCGAGGTGCGCGCGCGCCTCGAGGAGCGGGCGCGGCGCGAGGGCCCGGGGCGCCTGCACGACGCGCTCGCCGCCGTCGACCCGGAGGCCGCGGCCCGGATCGACCGCGCGAACACCCGCCGCATCGTCCGGGCGCTCGAGGTCGTGGAGATCACCGGCCGGCCGTTCTCGGCCACGCTGCCCGAGCACGTGTACGCGGTCCCGGCCGTGCAGGTCGGGCTCGACTGCGCGCGCGACGTCCTCGACGCCCGCATCGCGGCGCGCGCCAAGCGGATGTGGGCGTCCGGCCTGCTCGACGAGGCGGCGGCGCTCGGCCCGCGGATGGGGCGCACGGCGTCGCGCGCCGTCGGGTACGCCCAGGCGCTCGCGCTGCTCGCCGGCGAGGTCGACGAGCCCACCGCGCGCGCGGGCACCGTCACCGCGACGCGGCGCCTCGCCCGCCGGCAGATGACGTGGTTCGGCCGGGACCCGCGCGTGCACTGGCTGCCCGCCACGGCGCCGGACCTCGTCGAGCGCGCGCTCGCGCTCGTCGCGGCCGCCGACCGCGGCGAGCTGCCCGACCCGCCACCCCGACGCCGTACCCTCGGCTCATGACGGACGCGCGGCGCGCCCTCGCCGTCACCAAGGGCCACGGCACGCGCAACGACTTCGTGCTGCTCGACGACCCGGACGGCGCGCTCGACCTGGGGCCGGCGCTCGTCCGCGCGCTCGCGGACCGCCGCTCGGGCGTCGGCGGCGACGGCGTCATCCGCCTGGTCCGCAGCGCGCACGCGCCCGACGCCGGGCCCGCCCTCGCCGAGGACCCGCGGGCGACGTGGTTCATGGACTACCGCAACGCCGACGGCTCGGTCGCCGAGATGTGCGGCAACGGCGTGCGCGTGGTCGCCGCGCTGGCCGAGCGCACCGGCGCGTGGGACGGCACCGGGGAGCTCGTGCTCGCGACGCGCGCGGGCGTGCGGCGCGTGCGGCGCCTCGGCCCCGCGGACCTGCCGGGCGCCGGGGCCGAGCCCTGGTACGAGGTCGACATGGGTGCCTGGGCCTTCCCAGGCGGCCCGGCGGCGCTCGACGCCGGCCAGGACGCCGAGGTCGCCGTCGCGGGCCTCGACGTGCCGCGGCCCGCGCTCAGCGTCGACGTCGGGAACCCGCACACCGTCGTCGCCCTGCCCGACGCCGACCTGCTGGCCGCCGCGGACCTCACCCGGGCGCCGCGCGTCGCGCCGACCCCGCCGCACGGGACGAACACCGAGCTGGTCGTCCCGCTCGGCGAGGGGCCCGACGGCGCCGGGCGGCTGCGCATGCGCGTGCACGAGCGGGGGGTCGGGGAGACGGAGTCGTGCGGGACGGGCGCGTGCGCGGCGGCCCTCGCCGTGCGGGCCTGGGCCGGCGCCGGCGCGCCCGACGCGTGGTGGGTCGAGGTGCCGGGCGGGACGCTGCGCGTCCGGGTCACGGGCGACCGCGTCCACCTGGCCGGGCCGGCGGTGCTGACGTTCACCGCCGAGGTCCGCCGGGGTCACCGCCCGGTGACGGATGGGGGCGTCGGGCTCAGCGCGTGACGCGCAGCACCCGGAAGCCCTTGGCGCTGCCGACGCGCTCGGCCTGCATGCCCAGCCCCGTGGCGAGCCAGCGGTGGAGCGAGTCCGCGCCCAGGTTCCGCTGCACGACGAGGTGCGCGGCGCCGTCGGGCGCCAGCCGCGGCAGCCACCGCGCGAGCAGCGCGTGCAGCGCCTCCTTGCCCACCCGGATCGGGGGGTTCGACCAGATGGCCGCGAACGCGACGTCGTCGGGCACCTCGTCCGGGGCGACGGCGTGCAGGCGGGCCAGGCCGAGGTCGGCGGCCGTGCGGCGCACCAGGTCGAGCGCGCGGAGGTTGACGTCCACCGCCCACACCCGCGCGCCGGGGGAGCGCAGCGCCATCGTGAGGGCGAGCGGGCCCCAGCCGCAGCCGAGGTCGAGGAGGTCGCCCGCGGCGGGCGGCGTCGGCACCTCGCGCAGCAGCACCTGGGTGCCGAGGTCCACTCGGCCCGGCGAGAAGACGCCGGGCGCCGTCCAGGCGCGCACCTCGCGCCCGGCGAGCCTCACGGTCAGCAGACGCCGCTCGTCGGGCGACGCGGGCTCGGCCGTGAAGTAGTGGTCGCCGCGCGCGGGGTCCTCGGGTCGCTCGGCGGGGGGCACGCAGCGCACTGTACCGGCGCGCGGGCGGCCGTTATCGCCTCGCGTGGCGCCGCGCGGGCGTGTCAGGCTGGTGGCGAAGGAAGGTGCAGATGACGACCCCGACCCACTCCACCGACGCCCTCGCGCAGGACGTCGTCGCCCGCGTGCTCGCCCGCGCCGGCCGCACGCTCGACGACGCCGCCGACCCCTGGGTGGACGCCGACGGCGACCAGCTCGACCGCGCCGACCGCGCGGCGCTGCGTCGCGTCGCCGGCCTGTCCACCGAGCTCGCGGACGTCACCGAGGTCGAGTACCGGCAGCTGCGCCTCGAGCGCGTCGTGCTCGTCGGCCTCTACTCCCGCAGCGCGGAGGAGGCCGAGGTGTCGCTGCGCGAGCTCGCCGCGCTCGCGGAGACCGCGGGCTCGCAGGTGCTCGACGGCGTCCTGCAGCGGCGGCCGCACCCCGACCCCGGGACCTACCTGGGCTCCGGCAAGGCGGCCGAGCTGGCCGACCTCGTGCGCGACGTCGGCGCGGACACCGTGATCGTCGACGGCGACCTCGCCCCGTCCCAACGGCGCGGGCTCGAGGACATCGTCAAGGTCAAGGTCATCGACCGGACGGCGCTGATCCTCGACATCTTCGCCCAGCACGCGCGCTCCAAGGAGGGCAAGGCCCAGGTGGAGCTCGCCCAGCTCGAGTACCTGCTGCCGCGCCTGCGCGGCTGGGGCGAGTCGATGTCCCGGCAGGCCGGCGGCCGGGTGGCCGGCGGCGAGGGCATCGGCTCCCGCGGCCCCGGCGAGACGAAGATCGAGCTGGACCGGCGGCGCATCCGCGCCCGCATGGCCAAGCTGCGCCGCGAGATCGCCCACATGAGCCCGGCGCGGTCGACGCGCCGCGCGGCCCGGCGGCGCCACGGGGTGCCCGCGGTCGCCGTCGTCGGCTACACGAACGCGGGCAAGTCGAGCCTGCTCAACCGGCTGACGGGCGCGGGGGTCCTCGTCGAGGACGCGCTGTTCGCCACGCTCGACCCCACGGTGCGGCGCACCCAGACCCCGGACGGGCGCACGTACACGCTCACGGACACCGTCGGGTTCGTCCGGGCGCTGCCGACGCAGCTCGTCGAGGCGTTCCGCTCGACGCTCGAGGAGGTCGCGGAGGCCGACCTGCTGCTGCACGTCGTCGACGTCTCGCACCCCGACCCGGAGGGCCAGATCGCCACGGTCCGCGGCGTCGTGCGGGAGATCGACGGCGCCGAGCGGATCCCCGAGCTGCTCGTGCTCAACAAGGTGGACACGGCCGACCCCGACGTGGTCGAGCGGGTGCTGCGGCGCGAGCCCGGCGCCGTGGTCATCTCCGCCCGCACGGGCGCCGGCCTGCCCGAGCTGCGCGAGCGCATCGCGGCGGCCCTGCCGCGGCCGCGCGAGCTCGTCGAGGTCGTCGTGCCGTACGCGCGCGGGGACCTCGTCAGCCGCGCCCACGACGAGGGGGAGATCGAGCGCGAGGAGCACACGCCGGACGGCACCCTGCTCGTCGCCCGGGTCGATCCCGGGCTGGCCGCCGAGCTGCGCGCCGCCGGGGTCTGACGCCCGGCGGCGTCCCCGAGGGGCGGCTGACGGCGCGGACGAAGGGGACGGCCGTCGCGACGTTCGGGCCGCCGGTGTGCGACCGGGACGAGTGGGTGATCACTCAAGGACGTCGACGCGGCCCGCCGCGACTGGGTGCGCGGCCGCCCGCCGGCGGTGGATCGCGGCCCGAAGGCGTCGGCGGCACGGCCTAGGCTGCCCGGGTGGACACGCCCGGGGCCGAGGAGCTGCTCGACCTCGCGGTGACCGCGCTCGGCGGGCGCCGCCGCGACGGGCAGCACGCCATGACCCGGGCCGTCGCGCGGGCGCTCGAGCGGGGTGAGCACCTCCTCGTCCAGGCGGGCACCGGGACGGGCAAGTCGCTCGCGTACCTCGTCCCCGTGGTGCGGCACGCCGTCCTCGCCGACGAGCGCGTCGTCGTCTCGACGGCGACCCTCGCGCTCCAGCGCCAGGTCATGGCGCGCGACCTGCCGCTCGTCGCGTCCGCCGTCGCGCCGCGGCTGCCGCGCCCGCCGCGCGTCGCCCTGCTCAAGGGCTGGCACAACTACCTGTGCCGCCACCGCCTCGCCGGCGGCTACCCGGAGGAGGAGCCGGAGGGGCTGTTCGAGCTCGCCGAGGGGCGCGGCGCCGCCGAGCACCCGCGGCCGGACGACGCGCTCGGCGCGCAGGTCGTCCGGCTGCGCTCGTGGGCCGAGGCGACCACGACGGGCGACCGGGACGACCTCGTGCCCGGCGTCTCGGACCGCGCGTGGCGGCAGGTGTCGGTCACCGCGATGGACTGCCTCGGCCGCCACTGCCCGTTCGCGGACGACTGCTTCCCGGAGCACGCGCGCGAGCGCGCCCACCAGGCCGACGTCGTCGTGACCAACCACGCGATGCTCGGCATCGCGGCGAGCGGAGCGCCGGGCGTGCTGCCCGAGCACGACGTCCTCGTGGTGGACGAGGCCCACGAGCTCGCCGACCGCGTCACCGCGCAGGCCACCGCGGAGCTCTCGCCGTCCGTCGTCGAGCGCGCGGCGCGGCTGGCCCGCCGCCACGGCGGCGTCCCGCCCGACGAGCTGCTCGGTGCCGCCGCCGCGCTCCGGGCCGCGCTCGCGGCGACGCCCGAGGGACGCCTGCCCGACGGCCCGCCCGGCGGGCTGCTCGCCGCCGTGGAGTCCGTCCGCGACGCGGCCCGCACGCTGCTCACCGCCCTGCGCCCCGACACGACAACCGAGGACGCCGAGAAGCAGGCGGGCCGCAAGATGGCGACGTCGGCCGTGCTCATGCTCTTCGAGATCGCCGAGCGGATCGCGGGGGACGGGCCGCGCACCGGCCGCGACGTCCTGTGGACGGCGCCCGCGGAGCGGGGCGAGCCGCCGGACCGGCTGCTCGTCGCGCCGCTCGACGTCGCGCGCCTCGTGCGGGGCGGGCTCTTCGCCGGTCGCACCGCCGTGCTCACCTCGGCGACCCTGGCGCTCGGGGCGAGCTTCCTGCCGCTCGGCACCGCCGTCGGGCTGCGCGCTGACGAGCTGGTCACGGGCGACGGGGACGACGACGGGGACGACGGCCGGCCGGCGTCGGGCGAGGACGGGGCGGACGCCACGGACGGCGGCCAGCCCGCGGACGGCGACGACACCGAGGCCGCCGAGGCCGCCGGGACCGACGACGGGGAGGCCGCCCAGCCCTGGCGCGGGGTCGACGTCGGGAGCCCGTTCGACCACGCACGGCACGGCGTCCTCTACGTCGCGCGCCACCTGCCCGCCCCGGGGCGCGAGCCCACCACCGAGGCCCAGCTGGACGAGATCGCCGCGCTCGTCGAGGCGGCCGGGGGCGCGACGCTCGGGCTCTTCTCGTCGCGGCGCGCCGCGGAGGTGGCCGCCGAGGCGATGCGGCGCCGGCTCGACGTGCCCGTGCTGTGCCAGGGGGACGACACGGTGCCGGCGCTGGTGCGCCGGTTCGTCGAGGACGAGGCGACGTGCCTGTTCGGCACCCTGTCGCTCTGGCAGGGCGTCGACGTGCCGGGCGCCGCGTGCCGGCTGGTGCTCATCGACCGGATCCCGTTCCCGCGGCCCGACGACCCCGTCCGCTCCGCGCGCGCCGAGGCCGTCGCGGCGGCCGGTGGCAACGGCTTCATGTCGGTGGCCGCGACGCACGCGGCGCTGCTGCTCGCGCAGGGGTCCGGCCGGCTGCTGCGCACCGAGACCGACCGCGGGGTCGTCGCGGTGCTCGACCCGCGCCTCGCCACGGCGCGGTACGGGGCCTTCCTCGTCCGCAGCATGCCCCCGTTCTGGCGGACCACGGACCGCGAGGTCGTGCTCGCCGCCCTGCGCCGCCTGCGTGCCGGGACGGGGGCGGCCGCGGTGCGGGACTAAGGTCCTCTCAGTCGCCGCCACCGGGGCGGCCCGACGAGAGGTGGACATGGAGACCACGGACCGCGGCCGGCAACCAGGACTGGTCGACGGCGCCCCCGGGAGCGGGCGGCGCACGACGAAGGTGGCGGTGGTCGGCGCGGGCAGCGTCGGCGCGACGCTCGCCTACGCGGCCCTGATGCGCGGCGCGACCCGCACGCTCGCCCTCTACGACATCAACGCGGCGAAGGTCGAGGCCGAGGTGCTCGACATCGGCCACGGCATCCAGTTCATGCCGATGGCGGAGATCGTCGGCTCCGACGACATCGCGGTCTGCGCGGACGCCGACGTCGTGGTGGTCACCGCGGGCGCCAAGCAGAAGCCCGGGCAGACCCGGCTCGACCTCGCCGAGGCCACCGTCGGCCTCGTCACGAAGCTCATGCCGCAGCTCGTCGAGGTGGCGCCGGACGCCGTGTACATCATGGTCACCAACCCGGTCGACGTCGTCACCTACGCCGCGCTCAAGGTCTCCGGCCTGCCCGCGGGGCGCGTGTTCGGGTCGGGCACCGTGCTCGACTCCTCGCGGCTGCGCTACCTCCTGGCCCGCCACACGGGCGTCGCGGTGCAGAACATCCACGCGTACATCGCGGGCGAGCACGGCGACACCGAGATCCCGCTGTGGAGCTCGGCGACCATCGGCGCGGTGCCGTTGACCGAGTGGCGCGGCATCCCCGGGCCGGACGGCACGTACACGGGCCGGCTCACCGAGGCGGACCGCGAGCGCATCGCGCACGAGGTCGTCACGTCCGCCTACAAGATCATCGAGGGCAAGGGCGCGACGAACTACGCCGTCGGCCTCGCGGGTTCGCGGATCATCGAGGCGGTGCTCGGCGACGAGGGCCGCGTGCTGCCCGTCTCGTCGCTCCTCGACGGCTACCTGGGCATCGACGACGTGTGCCTGTCGGTGCCGTCGGTCGTGGGGCGCGAGGGCGTGCGGACGCCGCTCGAGATCCGGATGTCGGTCGAGGAGCTCACCGGGCTGCGGCGGTCGGCCGAGGCGCTGCGCGCGGTGGCCCGCTCGCTCGGCCTCTAGCCGAGCCGACCTCGAGCCGGCCGACCTCGAGCCGGCCGGCCTCAGTCGCGATCGGTCCCTGCCGCGACGGTCAGAGGCTGCGCAGCACCGCCACGACCCGGCCGAGGACCACGGCGTCGTCGCCCGGGATGGGCTCGTAGGCCGGGTTCTGCGGCAGCAGCCACACGCGGCCGTCCGCGCGCCGCAGGGTCTTGACCGTCGCCTCGCCCTCGATCATCGCGGCGACGATCTCGCCGTTCTCCGCGACGGGCTGGCGCCGGACGACGACCCAGTCGCCGTCGCAGATCGCCGCGTCGATCATCGAGTCGCCGCTGACGCGCAGGAGGAACAGCTCGCCCTCGCCGACGAGCTGGCGGGGGAGCGGGAAGACGTCCTCGACCGCCTGCTCGGCCAGGATCGGCCCGCCCGCCGCGATGCGGCCGACCAGCGGCACGTACGTGGGCGCGGGCGCGGCGTCGCCGACCGCGAGGTGCTCCTCGCCGAGGGCGAGCGGCGCGGCGCGGCGCGAGTCGTCCGGGTGGCGCACCTCGATGGCCCGCGGCCGGTTGGGGTCGCGCCGCAGGTAGCCCTTGCGCTCGAGGACCGTGAGCTGGTGCTTGACGGAGGAGGGGCTGGTGAGGCCGACGGCCTCGCCGATCTCGCGCATGCTCGGGGGGTACCCGCGCTGCTCGACGCTCGCCCGGATGGTCTCGAGCACCATCCGCTGGCGGGGCGTGAGCGCGTCGGCCGAGCGCGCGTCGTCCAGCTCGTGCACGGACGCGAGCCCCTGCGTGTCGCCCGTCGCCGCGGCGTCGCGCGGGTCCTGGTCCGATGGCGTGCGTGCCACTGTCGCCTCCTTCGCCACGGCCGTGTCGGTGGCCCGTGGTCCGATGTCGCCAGCGTAGGGCCGGCGAGCGGCGAGATCAAACATCTGTTCGACGTGTCGTGGACAGTGTCGGCCTCGCGTGATAGATATCGTACAGGCGTACGACGGACAGGTGTTCGACGGACGCGTGTTCGACGAAGAGGCTGGGAGGCACACGATGAGCGCGATCACGGTGGACGTCGCGGGCAGCACGTTCCGTCCGGCGCGGGACGCGCGCCGAACCCAGCTGCGCCTGACGGCGCGCGGCCGGGCGGTCGTCTGGGTGCTCGCCGGCCTGCTCGGTCTCGCCGGCCTGCTCGGCGCGCAGGCGGCCAGCGCGGGGACGCCGCCGCCCGCGCAGCCGGTGGAGACGTACGTCGTGGCCCCGGGCGAGACGCTCTGGGGCATCGCCGTCGGGCTGGCGGAGCCGGGCGAGGACGTGCGCGACGTCGTCGCCGAGCTCGTCGAGCTCAACGGCCTGCCGGGCGTGGCCCTGCGGGCCGGGCAGCAGATCCTGCTCCCCGCGGGTCGCTGACCGGAGGGCGCCGGGGCGCCGATCGGAAGGGCGTCGGCCACGGCGGTGGCGGCCGGGCGGCGCGCGGAGCGGCCCTGCCGGGTGCCCGCGGCGGTCCTTGCAGCGGCGCACGGCGCTGCGTAGCGTGATCGGGACCCGCCGGCCCCCGGCGGGCGACCCGCGCGCCGCGCGGCGGCCCCAGGAGGATCGCGTGCACTGCCCGTTCTGCCGGCACCCGGACTCGCGCGTCGTCGACTCGCGCACGTCCGACGACGGCGCCTCCATCCGCCGGCGCCGGCAGTGCCCCGAGTGCCACCGCCGCTTCACGACCGTGGAGACCGCGAGCCTGTCCGTGGTCAAGCGGTCCGGCGTCGTCGAGCCGTTCAGCCGGGAGAAGATCGTCGCCGGCGTGCGCAAGGCGTGCCAGGGCCGCCCGGTGAGCGAGGACGACCTCGCGCTGCTGGCGCACCGCGTCGAGGAGACCCTGCGCAGCACCGGCAGCGCCGAGCTCGACGCCCACGAGATCGGCCTCGCGATCCTCGGGCCGCTCCGCGAGCTCGACGAGGTCGCCTACCTGCGGTTCGCGAGCGTGTACCAGGCGTTCGAGTCGCTCGAGGACTTCGAGGCCGCGATCCGCGCGCTGCGGGCGGCCCGCGAGGAGGAGGGCGAGGGCGAGCTCGTGGAGGCGGACGGCGCGACGCGCTGACGCGCTGCCCCGACCGGGAGTGCGGCGGGGCTCAGTCCTTGTCGAGCACCTGCTGCCGCACGACGCGGCGCAGCACCTTGCCGATCTGGGAGCGCGGCAGCTCCGGCAGCACGATGAGCTCGCGCGGGTGCGCGTAGCGGGCCAGGCGCTGCTCGCTCCACGCCCGCACGGCCGACATCTCGACCTTGGTCACACCCTCGGCCAGCACGATCGCCGCGACGACCTTCTCGCCGATGTCGCCGCCGGGCACGCCGACGACGGCGACGTCGTCGATCTCGGGCATCTCCCGCAGGAGGTCCTCGACCTGGGACGGGTAGACGTTGTACCCGCCGGTGACGATGACCTCCTTGATGCGGTCGACGAGGCGCACGAAACCGCCCTCCTCGACGACCACGACGTCGCCGGTGCGCAGCCAGGTGCGGCCGTCGATCTCGACGAGCACCGCCGCCGTGTCGTCGGGGTGCTGCCAGTAGCCGTCGAACACCTGGGGGCCGGACACCAGCAGCTCGCCGCGCTCGCCCGGGGGCACCTCGCGCGTCGGGTCCTCGGGGTCGACCACGCGCATCGTCGTGGACGGGAACGGCACGCCGAGGTGGCCCGGCCGCCGGTCCGTCGTCATCGGGTTGCCGAGCGCGACCGGCGAGGTCTCCGTGAGGCCGTACCCCTCGACGAGGATGCCGCCGGTGACCTCCTCCCACGCGGCCGCGGTCTCGGGCGACAGGCTCATGGCGCCGGAGATGGCGTGGCGGATGCTCGACACGTCGACGCCCCGCTCGCGCGCGGCGCGCGCCAGCCGCTCGAACATCGGCGGGACGCCGGGGAAGAACGTGATGGGCCGGCGCTGCTGCGCCGCGAGCACCTGGTCCACGTCGAACCGCGGGAAGACCACGACCGTCGCGGCGATGCGGATCGCGTACGACAGGCACAGCGTCATGCCGAAGGCGTGGAAGAAGGGGAGGGCGGCGGCCACCGTCTCGGTGCCCTCGCCGTGCTGCGTCCAGGCGGCGCCCTGCGCGGCGTTCGCGACGAGGTGGCGGTGGCGCAGGATCGCGCCCTTGGGCACGCCCGTCGTCCCGCCCGTGTACTGCAGGAGCGCGAGGTCGTCGCCGGAGGGCCGCGGGTGGTCCGCGGGCAGCGCGCGGGCGGCCTGGACGATGCGGTGCCAGCGCAGGACCTTCGCGCCGGAGGGCAGGGGGGCGCGCATCGCGGCGCGGGTGCGCCGCGCCGCGGGCACGGGCAGGTGCAGCGCGCCCCGCTTCACCGCGGGCAGGTCGCGCGTGAGGTCGACGACGACGACGGTGCGCACCTGCGTGCGCGGCCGGGCCGCGAGGAGGGGCGCGGCGGCGACCTCCCACACGATCGCGGTGGTCGCCCCGCTGTCGGCGAGCTGGTGGGCGAGCTCGTCGGCGGAGTAGGTCGGGTTGTGCTCGACGACGACGGCGCCGAGCCGCAGGACGGCGTAGAACGCGACGACGTGCGTGGCGCAGTTGGGCAGGACGAGCGCGACGCGGTCACCGCGGCGCACGCCGATCTCGCGCAGGGCCTGCGCCGCGTGCTGCACGCGCCGCCAGAGCATGTCGTACGTGGTCACGGCGCCCATGAAGTCGAGCGCCACGCGCGACGGGTGGTTGTGCGCGGCGCGCTCGAGGGCGTCGGTGAGCGGTTCGTCCGGCACGTCGATGTCGGCCGGGACACCAGGGGCGTACGCGGACAGCCAAGGGCGCTCGGTCGTCACCGTCCCATCGTAAACCTACGGGGCCGTAACCTACCCTCCCGTACGGGCGTCGGACCGCCCGGCGTCGGCGGCCCTGGGGATTGCGCTGGCCGACCCCCGCGGGGCGGCGGCAGACTGGGGACGACGGTCACCGTGGCCGCGACGGGGAGGGACGAGATGACTGCTGACCGAGACCGCGCGTCGGCGCCGTCGGAGGACGCGAAGGCTCGGTTCCGCGAGGCGCTCGAGCGCAAGCGGCAGGCGTCCCACCGCTCGGCCGAGGCGCGCGAGGCGACAGGCGTCGTGCAGGGCCCGGAGGTCACGGGCGGCGGCCGGCGCACCTTCCGGCGCAAGACCGGCTGAGGCCGGCCCGGGCGGGCCCGACCCGACCCGAGCCGGTCGACCCGAGCCGGTCGACCCGACCCCGTCGACCCGAGCCGGTCGACCCGTCGGGCCCGCCCCGGCCGGGTCAGGAGAGCACGCGCAGCCGGATGGTCTGCGGCATCGCCTCGAGGTGGGCGCGGACGGCCGGCTCGAGGCCGGACCCGATGTCCGTGACGACGTAGCCCAGCTCGCCGCGCGTCGAGAGCAGCTGGCCCTCGATGTTGACGCCGTGCTCGGCGAGCGCCTGGTTGATGCCCGCCAGCACGCCGGGGGTGTTCTCGTGCAGGTGGGCGAGGCGGTGCGCGCCGGTGCGCGCGTCGAGCGCGAGGTTCGGCAGGTTGACGCTGAGCGTCGTGGAGCCGGTGCGCAGGTAGTCGCGCAGCTTGTTCGACACGAACTGGCCGATCGCCTCCTGCGCCTCGAGCGTCGAGCCGCCGATGTGCGGGGTGAGGATGACGTTCGGCAGGCCGCGCAGCTCGGAGTCGAACGGGTCGCCGCGGCGCTTCGGCTCGTCGGGGAAGACGTCGACGGCCGCGCCGGCGATGTGGCCGGAGACGATCGCGTCGCGCAGCGCCCGGTAGTCCACGACGAACCCGCGGGACAGGTTGAGGAAGAGCGCCCGCCGCTTCATCTTCGCGAACTGCTCGGCGCCGAACAGCCCGGCGTTCCCCGGGCGGCCGTCGACGTGCAGCGTCACCGTGTCGGCGACGGCGAGCAGCTCGTCGAGCGAGGCCATGCGGCGCGCGTTGCCGAGCGCGAGCTTCTCGGCGGTGTCGTAGAAGACGACGGACATGCCCAGGTTCTCGGCCAGCACGGACAGCTGCGTGCCGATGTTGCCGTAGCCGACGATGCCGAGCACCCGGCCCCGGATCTCGTGCGCGCCCTCGGCGGTCTTGTCCCAGACGCCGGCGTGCAGCGCGCGGTCGCGCTCGGTGAGGCGGCGCGCCAGCGCGATGATCTCGGCGATGGCGAGCTCGACCACGGAGCGCGTGTTGGAGAACGGCGCGTTGAACACGGCGATGCCGCGCCGGGACGCCGCCCGCAGGTCGATCTGGTTGGTGCCGATGCAGTAGGCGCCGATGGCGAGCAGGTCCGGGGCGGCGTCGAGCACGCGCTCGGTCACCTGGGTCTTGGACCGGATGCCGAGCAGGTGCACGCCCTGGAGCGCCTCGACGAGCTCGTCCTCGTCGAGCGCGCCGGACCGCGCGGTGACCTCGGCGCCCTCGGACTCGAGGATCGTCGTCGCGAGCGGGTGGAGGTTCTCGAGGAGGAGAGCGCGCAGCACAGGCCTATCGTGGCCCCGCAGCGCCCTCGGCGTCAGGCGCGACCGCCTGGCGGACCGCCCGCCGAGGCGTGAACGGCGGCCCGCGGCGCGCGGCGGCACACTGGGCGGATGGATCACCCCCGACGACGGGTGGGGCTCGGCACGGGCCTCGGCCTCGTCGTGGCGGCGGCTGCCCTCGCCCTCGGCGTCGGGGGCGACCCGAGCGGGTGGTTCCGGCCCCGCGCGTACGTCGAGGTGGAGGGGCGGCCGGTCGCCGTGCCCGAGCCCGCGCCGGCGGACGGCCGCCTCCTGCCGCCGGTCCCCGTGACGACGAGCGGCGCGCACGCCTTCCTGCACACCGCCCCGGACGGCTCGCCCGTCGGCTACGACCCCTGCCGGCCGGTCCGCTACGTCGTCAACCCGGCGGGCATGCCCGACGGCGGGGACGCGCTCGTCGCGGAGGCGGCCGCGGTCGTGTCGGCGGCGAGCGGGCTGGTCGTGGAGTACGTGGGCACGACCGACGAGGCGCCGGCGGTCGAGCGGCCCCTCATCCAGCCCGAGCGGTACGGGCACGCCTGGGCCCCGGTGCTCGTCGCGTGGTCCGACGAGGAGCACCTGCCCGAGCTCGCGGGCGAGGTCGCCGGGGTGGGCGGCTCGGCCGCGGTGCCGGGCGCGGACGGGCGGGGCCGCTGGCTCGCCGCCGGGCGGGTCGTCCTCGACGCGGCCGACATCGGCGCGATGCTCGACCGCCCGGACGGCGCCGCCCACGCGCGCGCGATCGCCGTGCACGAGCTCGCGCACGTGCTGGGCCTCGACCACGTGGACGACCAGGCCGAGCTCATGTACCCGGTCAGCGCCGCGCGCCAGGACCTGGGGCCGGGGGACCGGCAGGGCCTGGCGCTCGTCGGTCAGGTGGCCTGCGAGGACTGAGCGAGGCCGGGCGGCAGCGGGCCCGCGGCGACGACCCGCAGGGCGCGCGTCGGGCGCGTCATCGCCACGTAGAGGTCGCCCGCCCCGGCGGCCGCGACCTCCGCGGGCTCGGCGAGCACCACGACGTCGAACTCCAGCCCCTTCGCCTCGCGCGGGGCGAGCACGGCCAGCGGCGCGTCGAGGACCGCCGACGGCGGCCGGAGCGCGGGCGCCGTGTCCGGCGCGGCGGCGAGCGCGTCGCGCAGGGCGGCGACCCGGGCGGGCGGCGCGATGACGGCGACGCGGCCCGCCCCGGCGTCGGCGCCCTCGAGGCCCGCGAGCGCCTCGCGGGCGTGCCGCACGACGGCGGCGGCGAGCGCGGCGTCGTCGCCCGGTGCGTGCAGCTCCTCGACGACGAGCGCGTCGGGCACCTCGCGGGCCGACGTCAGCCGGCTCGTCGGCAGGCCGGCCGCCTCGGCGACCGCCTGGGCGGCGCGCGCCACCGCGGCGGGCGTGCGGTAGCTGACGGTCAGCTCCGCGAGCTGCCACGAGTCGCCGAGGACCGGGCCCAGCAGGGCCTCCCAGGACCGGACGTCCCGCCGCGACGACTGCGCGAGGTCGCCCGCGATGGTGAGCGAGCGCGTCGGCACCCGGCGCACGAGCATGCGCCACGCCATCGGCGAGAGCTCCTGGGCCTCGTCGACGACGACGTGCCCGTAGGTCCAGCGGCGGTCGGCGGCGGCGCGCTCCGCCGTCGTCAGCGACGGGCCGCCGTGCGCGAACCGCTCGGCGAGGAGCTCCGGGCTGACGAGGTCGCCCGCGCCGGAGGTCTCGAGCACCTGGCGTGCGTACTCGACGTCGGCGGCGCGGCGCCGCGCGCGCTCGGCCGCCTCGGCGCGCTCGGCCTGGTCGTCCTCGCCGAGCAGCTCGGCGGCCTCGTCGAGCAGGGGCACGTCGGCGGGGGTCCACGGCGCGCCGGGCTCCCGCCGGAGCAGCGCGCGCTCCTCGGGCGTGAGCTCGGGCGCGGCCGCCGCGAGGCGGTCCGGGTGGCGGTAGAGGCTCTCGAGGAGGCGCTCCGGGGTGAGCGGCAGCCAGGCGAGGTTGAGGGCCACGCGCACGCCGCGCGTCGTGCGCAGCTCCTCCACGAGGTCGGCGCGGTCCTCGGGCGGCACGGGGAACGGCAGCTGCGCCGCGTACTGGTCGGCGAGGCGGCCCAGCATCTCCCGGACGAACGTGGCGCGCGCGAGGTTGTGCGGCTGCCCCGACCGGCGCGCGCGGGCCGCGGCCTCCGCGACGTCCCGCGGCTCGACGCGGACCACGCGCCCGTCGAGGGCGACCTCGCGCGTCCCGATGTCGAGGCCCTGGCGCTGGCGCACCGCGCGCGCGAGGATCTGGCGCCACACCAGCCGGCCCTTGATCTCGGCGACCTCGTCGGGCTCCGTCCCGTCGGCGACGACGCCGGGCAGGATCTCCGCGATCGTCGTCGTCACCACGCCGGTCTCGCCGAGCGAGGGGAGCACCTGGTCGATGTAGCGCAGGAAGACCCGGCTCGGCCCGACGAGCAGCACGCCCGAGCGCTCGAGCGTGCGCCGGTGCGCGTACAGCAGGTACGCGGCCCGGTGCAGCGCCACGGCGGTCTTGCCCGTGCCCGGCCCGCCCTGCACGACGAGCGCGCCCGCGAGGTCGGCGCGGATGACGGCGTCCTGCTCGGCCTGGATCGTGGCGACGATGTCGCCCATCCGGCCCGTGCGGGCGGTCGCGAGGGAGGCGAGCAGTGCGGCCTCGCCGACGAACGACTGCGGGTCGGCGCCGTCGAGCGCGGCGAGGTCGAGGATCTCGTCCTCGACGCCGGTGACGGTGCGGCCCCGCGTGACGAGGTGGCGGCGGCGGTGCACGCCGTCGGGCTGAGCGGCGGTCGCGCGGTAGAACGGCTGGGCGGCGGGGGCGCGCCAGTCGGTGAGCAGCACCGTGTGGTCGTCGTCCGTCAGCCCGATCCGGCCCACGTAGTGGGTCGTCCCGTCGGCGAGGTCGAGGCGCCCGAACGTGAGGCGCTGCTCGACCGCGTCGAGCTGGGCGAGGCGGTCCTCGTAGAGCGTGGCGAACGCGTCGCGCTCGGAGCGGTTCTGCGGGGAGCCCGAGGGTCCGCTGCGCCGCGTCCGGCGCAGGCGCTCGAGGGTCTGGGCCCGCAGGGCGTCGAGCCGGGCGTACCTGCGGTCGACGGCGGCCTGCTCCTCCGCCAGGTGCTCTGACCTCACCCCTGCCCCTTCCCCGCCCGTCCGGGCACGGTCGTCCATTATCCGCCCGCCGACGGCGTCGCGTCGCCGCCGCCTGCCAGGTGGGATGCAGCGCGGGCCCCTCGACCTGCGCCGGGACCGGGGCGCGCCTAGGATCGCGCCGCGGACCGAGAGGCGGACATGCCCTACCACGAGATCGACGCGAGGCCGATCTCCGTGCTGCTCGTCGAGGAGGACGACGGCACGGCGGCCTGGGTGGCCGGGCTGGTCCGCGCGTCGGGCGCCCCCTTCGACCTGCGGCGCGCGCAGCGGCCGTCGGACGTGCCGCCCGACGTCGAGTGCGTGCTGCTCGGCCTCGGCGGCGAGCAGGCCGACGGCGTCGAGGCCGTCGGGCGGCTGCTGCGGCACCCCGCGGAGCCGGCCGTCGTCGTGCTCACGGCGCGGGCCGGCCTCGGGCAGGGGCTCGCCGCGCTCGCGGCGGGCGCGCAGGACTACCTCGTGGCCGACGAGGTGGACCCGGAGCTGCTGCACCGGTCGGTGCGGTACGCCGTGCAGCGTCGCCGCGCCGAGCTGCAGGAGCGGGCGCTGTTCCGCGCGGAGCTGCGCCACCACGAGGCGAGCCGGCTCGAGCGCGCGCTGCTGCCGCGCCCGGCGGTCGTCGACGAGGCGCTCGCCGTCGACGTCGGCTACCGGGCCGGCCGCGACGGCCTGCTCGGTGGCGACTTCTACGACGTCGTCGAGCGCGACGACGGGTCGCTGCTCGCCGTCGTCGGCGACGTGGCCGGCCACGGGCCCGACGAGGCCGCCCTCGGCGCCACCTTGCGCACCGCCTGGCGCGCGGGCGTGCTCGCGGGGCTGCCCGCGGGGCGCGTGCTCGACGTCGTGGAGCGCGTGCTGGTGACGGAGCGGGAGCGGCCGGAGGTCTTCGCGACCCTCGTCATGGTCGACGTCGCGCCGGACCGTCGCGCGCTCGACCTGTACCTGTGCGGGCACCCGGCGCCGCTCCTCGCCGGCCCGCCGGCGCGGTCGCTGCCCACCTGGGCGCGGGGGCGGGCGCTGGGCATCCCGGTGCCCGGCGCGTGGGAGCCGGCCCGGGTCGAGCTCGGCGACGCCTGGCAGGTCGTGCTGTACACCGACGGCCTCGTCGAGGCGACGGTCGACGGCGGCCGCGCCCGGCTGGGGGAGGACGGCCTGCGCGGGATCGTCGAGGAGGCCGTGGCGGCGGGCGGCGGGCTCGTCGCGCGCGTGCTCGACGCCGTGACCGCGCGGCACGGCGGCGACCTGGTCGACGACGCCGCGCTCGTCGCCCTCGCCTGGCCGGCGGACGCGGCCGACCCGGCGCGGTCGCCGCGCCACGCCGTCGGCTCGTGGTATGGCTGAGCGGGTGCGCGCCGCGCGGGATCGCGACGGCGGAATGCCCGGCGCGGGGCGTGGCGTTGCACGGGGGAGACGACGCTGAGGAGCACACCGTGACCATCGACCCGCGGGACCTGTACACGGTCGAGGAGGAGACCGTCGCCGACCTCGTCGCCGAGGTACGCGAGTCCGGCGAGGGTCTCGTCATGCTGCACGCCGTCCGTGGGTTCATCGACGCCGGCGGCGCGGGCGAGCTCGCCACGGAGCACCTGCTCGAGCGGTTCGGCGCGCGCCGGGTCGTCACGTTCGACGCGGACCTGCTCGTCGACTACCGGGCCCGCCGCCCGGCGATGACGTTCGACGTCTGGCGCTGGCGCGACTACGACGCGCCCGAGCTCGTGGTCGACGCGCTGCGCGACGCCGACGGGCGGCCCTTCCTGCTCCTGCACGGGCTCGAGCCGGACGTGCTGTGGGAGCGGTTCGTGGAGGCGGTCCGCCAGGTCGTCGAGCGCCTGGACGTGCGGCTCGTCGTCGGCATGCACGGCATCCCCATGGGCGTGCCCCACACGCGGCCGCTGGGCGCCACCCGGCACGGCACGCGCCGCGACCTGGCCTCGCCCACGAGCTGGTTCGGCACCGTCCAGGTGCCCGGCTCGGTCGCCTCGCTGCTCGAGCACCGCCTCGGCAGGGCGGGCCACGACGCCGCGGGCGTCGGGGTGCACGTGCCGCACTACCTCGCCCAGTCGTCCTTCCCGCCGGCCGCGAAGGCGGCGCTGGAGCACGTGACCGAGATGACGGGCCTGCAGCTCGACGCGGACGCGCTCGCGGGCGCGGCCGCCGAGGCGCTCGAGGCCGTGGCCGAGCAGGTGGCCGAGTCGGCCGAGGTGGCCGCCGTCGTCCGCGCGCTCGAGGAGCAGTACGACGGCCTGAGCCGCGCGCTCGGCCGCGTGAGCCTGCTCGCGGAGCAGGCCGACCTGCCGACCGCCGACGAGATCGGCGCCGAGTTCGAGCGGTACCTCGCCGACCGGTCGCGCCGCGAGGAGGAGTAGGCGCCGCGCGCACGCCGGGCCACCGGGCTCGACGACGCTTGCGGGGCTTGCGGGGCTTGCGCGGCCCCGCGGAGGGCCCGACCGCCGTCGGAACCGAAGATCACGGGGTGATCAACTCCTGTGGCCAAGGCCACACGCCCCGTGCCATGCTTGCGCGTGTTGCAGTGACCGGCATGGCCCTGGGCCGTCCGGGCGACCGTCACGACCTCGCCAGGTGTGTCGGAGCAGGACGTGGGACGAAGGCATTGCGGCACGACGACCGAGCACAAGGCGCGGTCACGACGTCCCGGGATGGACAGAAGGACAGGCACAGCATGGCGCAGGGTTCCGTGAAGTGGTTCAACGCCGAGAAGGGGTACGGGTTCATCGCCCAGGACGGCGGCGGCGCCGACGTCTTCGTGCACTACTCGGCCATCGACGTGCAGGGGTACAAGACGCTCGAGGAGGCCCAGCGGGTCGAGTTCGAGATCACCCAGGGCCCCAAGGGCCCGCAGGCGGAGAACGTCCGTCCCATCTGACGTCCACGTTCCTCGACGACGGCCGCGCCCGGATGGGCGCGGCCGTCTCGTCGTCTCAGGGGCCTCAGCCCGCGGGCGGGGCACCGCGGACGAACGCGGCGAGGTCGTCGTCGTGCAGCAGGCGGGCCGGCACGGGCAGCGAGCGGAGCGCGCGGGCGAGGCCGGCGTCGCCGAGCGGCGGGCCGCCGGGGCCGGCCGCGACGAGGACGACGTTCCCGTAGCGCCGGCCGCGCAGCACCGCGGGCTCGGCGACCACGGCGACGTCGTCGAAGACCGTGCGCAGCGCGGCCGCCTCCGCCCGCGCGCGGCGCAGGGGCGGCCGGTCCGCGCAGTTGGCGAGGTACACCCCGCCCGGGCGCAGGACGCGGGCCGCCTCGGCGGCGAACGCGGCGGTGCCGAGCTCGGGTGGCGTCGCGTCGCCCGCGAAGACGTCGCGGACGACGACGTCGGCGCCGTCGTCGGGCAGGGAGGCGAGGGCCGCGGCCGCGTCCTGGACGCGGATCCGCAGGCGGGGCGCGCGGGGCAGGTCGAACCACGCGCGGACCAGCCGGACGAGCTCGGCGTCGACGTCGACCGCGAGCTGACGCGAGCCGGGGCGCACGGCGTCGAGCCAGCGGGGGAGCGCGCAGGCCGCGGCGCCGAGGTGCACGGCCGCGAGGGGGCCGGGCGGCAGCACGTCGACGACGGCGGCCATCTGCTGCATGTACTCGAACTCGAGCCACGTCGGGTCCGCGAGGTCCAGCGACGAGCTCGGCACGCCGTTGAGGTGCAGCGTCACGAGCGAGGGGCGGCCCGGCTCGCGCACGAGGCGTGCGGTGCCGGTGCTGACGGGGACGTCCTCGGTGGGCAGCCCGGCGGGCAGGTCGCTGCCCGCCCGTCGCCCCGCGCCGCGTCGTCCCACGGGGCACACCGTACGGGCGCGGGCGTGTCGGTGGTCGGTGCGACCATGAGGTCGAACGCCCGTTCGACATCGAGGAGGTGCCCCATGGCGGCCCCGCTCCCGGACACCGCGCTCGAGCTCCTCGCGCGCAGCGACGCCGAGCTCGTCGCCGCGGCGTCGGCGACCACGCCCGAGGAGGCGTTCCGCCACGCCCACCTGGCGGCGATGCGGGCGGGCGCCGCGGTGCTGGCCGTGCGCGGCCGGCCGGGGCCGCGCACCCGCGCGCGTACGGTGTGGGACATGGTCGCCCGCGTCGCGCCCGAGCTCGCCCCGTTCACCGCGTACTTCGCCGGGAACGCGGCGGCCCGCGCCGCGGTCGAGGCCGGTCGGGCCGGCGCGGTCGACGCCGCCCGCGCGCGGCGCGCGACCGCGGCCGCCGAGGACTTCCACGCCGCCGTCCGCGCGCTCGTCGCCGAGCCGCAGGGTGGGCTCGCCCTGCGCGCCTCCTGAGGCGAGCCGGTGCGATGAGCCGGCACGCGCCGCCGCCCGGGCTCCGCCGCGACTGGGGCGACGACGACGAGGGCTGCCCGATCCTGCACGTCGACATGGACGCGTTCTTCGCGTCGGTCGAGCTCGCGCGCCGGCCCGAGCTGCGGGGCCGGCCGGTGATCGTGGGCGGCGAGGGGCGCTCCGTGGTGCTCGCCGCGACGTACGAGGCGCGCGCGTTCGGCGTGCACTCCGCGATGCCGATGACGCAGGCCCGGCGGCTCTGCCCGGCGGCCGTCGTCGTGCCCCCGGACCACGAGCGCTACCGCGAGGCGTCCGCGCGCGTCATGGCCGTGCTGCGGGACGTGACGCCCCTCGTCGAGCAGGTGAGCGTCGACGAGGCGTTCCTCGACGTCTCGGGCGCGCGGCGGCGGCTCGGGTCCCCGACGGCGATCGCCGAGCGCATCCGGGCGCGCGTCCACGCCGAGCAGGGCCTGACCTGCTCGGTGGGCGTCGCCGCGACGAAGTTCGTCGCCAAGCTGGCCTCCGGCATGGCCAAGCCCGACGGGATGCTCCTCGTGCCCAGGGCCGCCACCGTCCCGTTCCTCCACGCGCTGCCGGTGAGCGCCCTGTGGGGGGTCGGCGAGCGGACGCAGGCGGCGCTCGCCCGGTGGGGGATCACGACGGTGGCCGAGCTGGCCGCGACCGACGTCGCGACGCTCCAGCGGGCGGTCGGCCGCGCCGCCGGGGCGCACCTGCACGACCTCGCCTGGGGGCGCGACCCGCGCCCCGTGACGCCGGAGCGGCAGGAGAAGAGCGTCGGAGCGGAGACGACCTTCGACGTCGACCTGCACGACCGCGCCGCGATCGAGGCGCAGGTGCTGGCGATGGCCGAGCGGTGCACGCGGCACCTGCGGGCCAAGGGCCTCGTGGGCCGCACGGTCGTGCTCAAGGTCCGCACGGCCGACTTCACGACCCTCACCCGCTCTCGCACGCTGCCCGCGCCGACCGATGCGACGGCCGAGGTGTTCGCCGCGGCGCGGGACCTCCTGGCGGCCGTCGACCTGCGCGGCCAGGCCGTCCGCCTCGTCGGCGTCCGGGCCGAGGGGCTCGGGCCCGCCGTCGTGCGCCAGCCCACGCTCGAGGAGGCGAGCCGGGAGGCGGCGCCCCGCCGTCGGGCGGAGGAGGTCGCCGACGCCGTGCGCCTCCGGTTCGGCGCGCGGGCCGTCCTGCCGGGGGCCGTGATCGGCTCGGCACGCGCTCAACTACCGCCCCGTGCGGGAGGCGCCTATCCTGAAGGTCAGTGACCGACACGGGAACACGGAGGTACCCGATGCCTCTGTCCGAGTACGAGCAGCGCGTGCTCGAGCAGATGGAGCGTCAGCTCACCACTGACGACCCGAAGCTCGTGAGCACGCTCCGTGGCGGTCGCTCCACGCTGGGCCGGTGGCTCCTCACGGGCATCGGCGCCCTCGCCGGCCTCACGTTGCTCGTGGTGGGGACCGCCGCGAGCCTGCCGATCGTCGGCATCGCCGGCTTCGTGCTCATGTTCGTGTTCGTCGTCCTCGCGCTCACGCCCCCGCGGCGCCGCGGGCCCGCGGGCACGGTGCAGCCGGACGGCTCGGTGCGCCGGCCCGCGCAGCAGCCCCGCTCGAAGGGCTTCGTCGAGCGGCTCGAGGAGCGCTGGGAACGCCGCCGCGACGAGGGCCGCGGCTGACCGCTGACGGCTGACCGACCCGCGCCGGGTCGTCCCCGTCGCGCGCTGACGCACGAGCGAGGCATCCCGCGCTGACGCGCGCGCCGTCCGCGGGAGGCTCAGTCCTCCTCGACGGCGGCGCCGACCGCGGCCAGCGGCCGCTCGACCGCGTCCACCCAGGCGCCCAGCTCCTCGTCCGTCGCCGTCACCGGCCGGGGCGCGTAGCGCTCCGTCTCGACCGCCGCGACGAGCGCGTCGAGCGCCGCCCGCGCGTCGGCCACCTCCGGCGTCCCGCCGTTGCCCGCGACGACGGCGTCGAGCCGCCGCCGCACGAGGTGGGCCGCCTGCCGGGGCGTCGTCGCGTCCGTCCAGGAGACGCCGTGCTCCGCGAGCGTCGCCCGGAGCCGGGCCCACCACTCCTCGGGCCCGTCGGGTCGGCGGAGGCGCAGCCGGTGCCGCCGCCACACGAGCGCCGCGACGCCGAGCAGGACGAGCGCCACGAACCCGCCCACGCCGGCCACCGCCGCGACCGGGACCTCCGTCTCGCCGATCGTCACGACCCCGCGGGTCGGCCGCTCGCCGGCGCCGGGCTGCCGCGACGGCACCACGGACGGCGCCGCGGTCCCGGTCGGGATGTTCTCGTTCTGCTGCGGCTGCCCGGCGAACGGGTCGGCGTAGAGCGGGGGAGCGCCGGTCTGCCGGGCGGGGGTCGGCTCGAACCGCACCCACCCGGCGTCGGCGAAGTACAGCTCCGGCCACGTGTGGGCCTGCCGGGCCGAGACGACGAAGCGGCTGGTGTTGCCCTCGTCGGGCACGCCGGGCAGGAAGCCGACGGCCATGCGGGCCGGGATGCCGACCATGCGGGCCATCAGCGTCATCGCGGTCGCGAACTGGACGCAGTAGCCGCGGCCGGACGTGAGGAAGTCCCAGACCGCGTCGGTGGTCCGGGGCTCGGCGAGCCGGGTGTCGTAGGCGAAGTTCTGGGCGCTGCGCAGGTACTGCTGGATCGCGAGCGCCTGGTCGTAGGTGGTCGTGGCGTCCGCGGTGATCTCCTGCGCGAGGCGCCGGATGTCCGTCTCGTGCTCCGTCGAGGGCACGTCGAGGTACGCCGACGGCAGGCCGCCGGGCCGGCCCGCGGTGTCCTCGCGCAGGCCGTCGGCGGTGAGGCCGCGGGGGCTGATCGTCAGCTCGTACTCCAGCCCCCGCGTCGAGGTGTTGGCGCCGACGACCTCGTCGCGCGCGGCGTCGTAGAGCCAGCGGCCGTCCGCGGCGATCTCGCGGGGCTCGCCGGGCACGGGCAGACGGTCCCCGTCGAGGGCGAGCACGCGGACCCGGACGCGCGCCGGCTCCTCGGCGGGCTCCACCGCCGTCGGCCAGAGGAGGCCCTCCGCGTTGACCAGGCCGCTCGACTGCGAGCCGCGGTGCCACTCCTGGCCGTCGAACTGGGTCACCGTGTACATGCGCAGCGCGCCGACGGCGCGGACGTCGCCGGTGTACTCCAGCAGCGGCCGGTCGCTGCGGCCGTCGAGGTCGTTGCGCATGTCGAGGTCGGTCGACAGGCGCAGCGGGCTGTCGATGTCCTGCGCGCCCCACGAGGACGGCAGGCGGACGCTGCCCGCGAACGGCAGCGCCCCCGCGGCCGTGCCGACCACGAGCGCCGCCACCGTGACGACGCCCGCCGCGAGCGCCGCCGTCGGCACCTCGCGGTGCACCGGCAGGTCGTGCCGCCGCGAGCGCCGGCGCGTGACGGCCAGCAGCAGCACGAAGGTCGCGCCGCCGGCCAGCAGGTGCAGGAGGGCGACGTCGGTCTCGAAGCTCACCGCCGGCGACCACAGGCCGAGGATCGCCAGCCCGGCGAGTCCCCCGCGGCCCATCCCGAGCGCGACGAGCTCGGCGACGAGGTACGTGACGAGCACGAGCACGAGGAGCAGCATCTCCAGGCCGCGGGTCGGCTGCACCGGCACCCGGCCCTCGAGGATCGTCTGCTGCCCCTGGCCGACGAGGAGCCGCAGCCGCTCGAGCGTCTCCTGGGTGGGGCGCGGCACGGAGAAGCCCGTCGTCAGCCCGCCGTACTGCCCGGCGATCCCGACGACGACGCCGAGCAGCCCCCACGCCGTCGGCGCGAGCCGCGAGCGCAGCACCTGGCGCAGCACGCCCACGACGACGGCCAGCAGGGCGAGCCCGACGGCGGCGGTGGTCAGCCAGGGGCCCGGGCGCACGACGGTGCCGAGCGTGCGCGATCCGACGAGCACGGCCGCGAAGAGCGTCGCGGTGCCGAGCCACAGCCGCGCGCCGGTGATCCGGGCCGCCCCCCTCATCGCAGGCTCGCCACCGGCATCTCGGCGCCGAGGAGGCGGTCCCACGCGGCGGCGACGTCCTCGCCGGGGAGCACCCCGGCGACCCGCCAGCCCGCGCGCCGCAGCGCCTCGAGCGTGTGGGTCTCGTCGTCGGTGGCCGGGCGGTGCTGCCGACCCTGGCGGACCATCGCCCAGCCGAGGTTCGCGTCGCCGAGCCGGGCCAGCGCGGCGAGCGCGTCCGCGTCCAGGCCGCCGACGACGGCGAAGACCAGCTCGGCCCCGTAGCCCTGCTGGCCGAGGGTGTCGACGGCGGCGCGCAGCCACGCGTCCCGCGTCATCCGGTTCGGCGGGAGGACGAGGTCGACGGTCTGGTCGAGCAGCGCGTCCGCCGCGGTGCCGTCGACGTCGGGGCGGTGGTGGTCCGCGGCGGCCCCGACGATCCCGCCCCCGAGGAGGCGCACGCGGTGGCCGGTGCGCAGCAGCGCGAGGGCGACCGAGGCCGCGGCCGAGATGGACCACTCGGCCGCCTCGTCGTCGTCGGGCAGGTCGAGGAGCACGGTCACGGGCCGGCGGGCGGCGCGCTCGTCCTGGCGGACGGTCAGCTCGGCGCGGCGCGCGCTCGTGCGCCAGTGGACCCGCCGCAGGTCGTCGCCGGGCCGGTAGTCGCGCAGGGACGCGTCGTCGGCGGCGGGCATGCGCGTGCCGATGGCGGCCCGGTCCACGTCCGTCGAGGCGGTGCGGGTGTCCATGTCGAGCCGGACGACCTTCGGCCGCACCGCGACCTTGACGGGCGGCCCGAGGGGGCCGTGCCAGCGGGCCACGCCGAACAGGTCCTGCCGCTGGACCTGCAGCGGGCCGACCGACCAGCGCCCGCGGTGCACGGGGTGGATCGCGTAGGAGAGCGTGAGGCGGCCCCGCGACCGGCGCACCCGCGCCCGCAGGCCGACGCTGCCGGACAGCTCGCGCGCCGCCTGCTCCGCGACCTCGAGCCGGTCGAGGCGGTGCACGCCGCCGGCGCTCGTGAGCTCGACCTCGACGCGCGCCTCGTCGCCCACGCTCACCGGGTGCGGCGTGACGCGCCGGACGAGCTGCAGGCCGCCCCGGTTCGCGCTGCGCGCCTGGGCGCCGAGCACGGCGAGCCCGTACCCGAGGACGCCGAGGAGCAGGACGCCCGCCTGGGTGAGGACCTGCACCCCGAGGAGCACGCCGACGAGGGTGACGCCCGCGCCCACGATGCCGAGGGCGAGCCCGCGCGGCGTCACCTGGACGCGCCGGACCTCCGCCATCAGCCGGTGGCCCGCCGGTCGGGTGCGGCCGCGCGCCCGGAGACGGGCAGCCGGGTGCGCGCGACGATGGCGGTGATCGACTCGGTGACGGAGTGCCCGGCGAGGCGCGCGTCGGTGCTCGGCAGCAGGCGGTGCGCGAGCACCGGCACCGCGAGGTCCTGGATGTCGTCCGGCAGCACGTGGTCGCGCCCGTTCATCGCGGCGAGCGCCTTCGCGGCCCGCAGGAGCTGGATGGCCGCCCGCGGGGACGCGCCCAGCCGCAGCATCGGGTCGGTGCGGGTCGCCTCGGCGAGGTCGACGACGTACTGCTTGATGCCGGGCGCCGCGTAGAGGCGGCGGGCGAGGGCGATCATGCCGGTGATGGTCTCGACGTCGGCGACCGGCCGGACGGCGGCGAGGGGGTCCGCGGTCTCGCGCCGCTCGAGCATCTCCACCTCGGCGTTGCGGCCCGGGTAGCCCACGGACAGCCGCGCCATGAACCTGTCGCGCTGCGCCTCCGGCAGCGCGTAGGTGCCCTCCATCTCGATCGGGTTCTGCGTCGCCACGACGAGGAACGGGCGGGGGAGCTGGTAGGTGGTGCCGTCGATCGTCGCCTGGGCCTCCTGCATGCACTCGAGCAGGGCCGACTGCGTCTTGGGCGACGCGCGGTTGATCTCGTCGGCGATGACGATGTTCGCGAACACGGGGCCGGGCCGGAACTCGAACTCGTGCTGCTGCTGCCGGTAGATGCTCACGCCGGTGAGGTCGCTCGGCAGCAGGTCCGGGGTGAACTGGATCCGGCCGACCGTGCAGTCGATCGCCTTGGCGAGCGACTTCGCGAGGGTCGTCTTCCCGACGCCGGGCACGTCCTCGAGGAGGAGGTGGCCCTCGGCGAGCAGCACGGAGATCGTCAGCCGCACGAGCTCGGGGCGCCCCGAGATCACGGACTCCATGGCGGCGCGTACCCGGTCGGCCGTCTCGGCGAACTCGTCGAGCTCGGCGGCGGTGGGCAGTGCGTGGACCATGCGGACTCCCTCGTCGAACGGTGGGACGAGCCTAGTCGGCGGCACCCGCGCGTCGTGGGGCGTCCCGCACCGCGACCGCCCCCACTTCCCTCCACCCCTCCCGCCCCGGCCCCACCGACGGCCCCCGTGCCGCGCCGTCGGGCCCGCGGGCCCCCGCCCCGCGCGCGGCCCGGCGCCCTCCGCGCGCCCGTGGTGCCCGACGGCGACGCGCCGGGGGGCCGCGGCCCTCCACATCCCTCCACCGCTGTGAGCAGCGGCGACGCCGCGATTCACCCGCTCGGTGGGCACCTGGAGGGTTGTCGGTGGAGGAAAGTGGAGTACTGTGGGGCCACTGGGTGGGCAGTGGTCTCGGACGGGGGAGGGGTGCGATGACCGACGAGTCGGCCGCGTACCCCTCGTACGCGCCCTTCCTCGGGACGTTCACGCCGCGCCTGGACGACAAGGGGCGGCTGATCCTCCCGGCGAAGTTCCGCCCGCAGCTCGCCGCCGGCCTCGTCGTCACCCGCGGCCAGGAGCGCTGCCTCTTCGTCTTCCCGATGGCGGAGTTCCAGCGGATGCACGAGCAGATCCGCACGGCGCCCGTGACGAGCAAGCAGGCCCGCGACTACCTGCGCGTGTTCCTCTCCGGCGCGCACGACGAGATCCCCGACAAGCAGGGGCGCCTGTCGATCCCCGCGCCGCTGCGCGCGTACGCCGGGCTCGACCGCGACGTGGCGGTGATCGGGGCGGGCACGCGCGTGGAGATCTGGGACGCCGCCGCCTGGGAGGCGTACCTGGCCGAGCAGGTGGAGGCGTACTCCGAGACCGCGGAGGAGGTGTTCCCCGGTGCCTTCTGACTGAGCGCGGGGGCCGGGCGCGGACGTCCGTGGCCGGCCCGGTCCGCACGGCGAGGTCTCTCCCCGCCCGTTCTGGCGCACTTCCCCGGCGCCAGAACCGGCTGCGGAGGGAGACCTGGTCGGGCGGAGGAGGGCCCCCGACCTACCACGTCCCGCCGGCACCGCCGCCGGCACCCCGTCATCGGACCCGTCGTCAGGAGGCGGGCCCGCCACCCGTCAGTCCCCGTCGAGCCGCCTGGGAGGTGAGATGCCCGATCGGACGGCCGCACGTCACGTGCCCGTGCTGCTCGAGCGCTGCCTCGAGCT
>JAAZAC010000106.1 GCA_012514545.1 Actinomycetales bacterium
AGGCCGAGGCCCGGGCCGGGGTTCGACTCGAGCATGAACAGGATCGACTTGCCGGACTCGGCGACGTCGGCGGACCCGAGCGGCGTCAGGACGCCATGGTTGATCGCGTTGTTGAGGAAGAGGACCTTGCCGGGCTCGATGAAGATCGAGGCGAGCGGCAGGAGGCTGTTCTCGACGAGCCAGCCGACCGCGGACTCCGCCGCGTCCATGAGCACCTGGACGACCGGCCCGATGCCGTAGAAGCCGCCGACGGCGAAGAGGCCGCCGAGGATGCCGGCGCTGAAGTTGTCGACGAGCATCTCGAAGCCCGCCGCGACGCGCGGCTGCAGCCAGCCGTCGATCTTCTTCATGACCCACGCGGCGAGCGGGCCGGCGATCATCGCGCCGAGGAACATCGGCGTCTCGGCGCCGACGATGACGCCGACGGTCGCGACCGCGCCGACGACGCCGCCGCGGATGCCGTGCACGAGGCGTCCGCCGGTGAACCCGATGAGCAGCGGCAGCAGGTAGGTGATCATCGGGCCGACGAGGCCGACGTGCTCGGTGCCGTCGGGACCCGGGAACCCACCGAGCTCCGGGACGGGTGTCCAGCCGGTCTGGATGAACAGGGCGGTGATGAGGCCCCACGCGAGGAAGGCGCCGATGTTCGGCATGACCATCCCGGCCAGGAACGCGCCGAACCGTTGGATGTTCGCCTTCACCCCCGTCCCGGTGACCTCTGGGGTGTACGTGCTCATCTGGGACTCCTTCGTGCCAGTGGAGGGGAAGGACCGGGTGGGGGTCACCCGGTCCCGACAAGTGGTGCGGTCATGCAGGCATCCAGCTCCTCCCCGGTGAGGACACGCACCGCGGAGAGGTCGATGTCGCCGGGCCCGGGCATCTGGCTGCCGGGCAGGCGGACGGCGGCCGCGCCCCAGGCGAGGGCCTGGGCGAGGGCCGCGCGGGCGAGGGCGGCGCCGGGCGCGCCGTCGGCCGCGTGGAGGGCGCCGAGGAAGCCCGCGAGGAACGCGTCGCCCGCGCCCACGGTGCTGCGCGGCTCGACGGGGTCGCACTCGCCGACGAGCACGCCGGCGTCGTCGACGAGGACCGCGCCGGCTGCGCCGAGGCTGACGAGCACGGCGCGCGCCCCGGCGGCCCGCAGCTCCTGCGCGGCGGCGACCACGTCGACGCGCGAGGCGAGGGGCCGCCCGACGGCGCCCGCGAGCTCCTCGGCGTTGGGCTTGACGAGCGCGGGCCCGGCGGCGACGGCGTGGCCGAGCGCCGCGCCGGAGGTGTCCACGGCCACGCGCCGGCCGGCCTCGCTCAGGCGCCGGGTCAGGCGGGCGTAGGTGTCCACCGGGGCGCCGGGAGGGAGGCTGCCGCAGAGGACGACCCAGCCGCCGTCGACGGCGTCGGCCAGCGCGTGGTCGAGGACGAGGTCGAGCTCGGCGGCGGTGAGCGCGGCGCCGGGCTCGTTGAGCTTGGTCACCGTGCCGTCGGGCTCGGCGATGGTGATGTTGGACCGGGTGCGCCCCGACACCGGCACGACGACGGCGTCCACCGCCTCGGCGGCCAGCAGCTCGACGAGCTGGTCGCCGTCGGGCCCGCCGACGGGGACGACGGCGCGGCTCGGGACGCCGTTCGCGAGCAGGGCCCGCGTGACGTTGACGCCCTTGCCGCCGGGGTGGAGGTGGGTGCCCCGGGCCCGCAGGACGCGCCCCCGCGCGAGCTCGGCGACCTCGACGGTGCGGTCGAGGCTCGGGTTGAGCGTGACGGTGACGATCATGCGCGCACCACCCGCGGGCCGGCCGACTCGATCTCGTCGACGAGCTCGGGCTCGAGCTCGGAGTCGGTGATGACGGTGTCGATCTCGGACAGCGGCGCGACCTGGGCGAAGTCGACCCGGCCGAACTTCGTGTGGTCCGTGAGGACGACGGTGCGGCGCGCGGCGGCGACGAGGGCGCGCTTGACCCCGGCCTCCGCGAGGTCCGGCGTGGTGAGCCCGCGCTCGGCGGTGATGCCGTTGGTGCCGAGGAAGGCGACGTCGGCGTAGACGTCGGCCAGCGCCTGCTCGGCCCACGGCCCGACGGCGGCGAGCGTGCGGCCGCGGACGGTCCCCCCGAGCAGGTGCAGGGTCACGTTGGGCCGGCTCGCGAGGAGCATGGCGATCGGCAGCCCGTGCGTGACGACGGTGAGCTCCCGGTCGGTGGGGAGCATCTCGGCGAGCCGGATCGTCGTCGTGCCGGCGTCGAGGATGACGGCGCCGCCGTCGGGCAGCTCGTCGAGCGCGGCCTTCGCGATGCGCTCCTTCTGGCCCGCCATGCGGCCCTCGCGGTCGGCCACGGCGGGCTCGATCCCGAGGCGCTCCACGGGGATCGCGCCCCCGTGGACCCGGCGCACGAGCCCGAGGCGCTCGAGCGCGGTGAGGTCCCGCCGCACGGTCTCGGGGGTCACCTCGAGCGAGTCGGCGAGGCTCTTCACGTCCACGCGGCCGTCGTGGCGCGCGCGGCTGAGGATCTCCTGCTGACGCTCCGTCGCGTACACGTCCCGTCCTCTCGATCCGGCCCGTTTGTGTGGGGCCGGATGTGGTATTGGCTTTGTCTAGTTCTGTTTCTGCCCGAAGTCAAGTCCCTCGGGCGGGCGGAGTGCCCGGTTCGTTGCGATCCGGGCGCCGCGAGACCCATCTTCGTGCCCACTCGGGCACGCCGGCGCGCGTTCGGAGGCAGGGAGTCGGGCACGCCCGGGCACAGGTGGGCACGGTCGGGCGTCCAGGGAGGTGGTGCCCGGGCGCGTGCACCACCTCACGCAGAGTGGAACGAAGCGAGGTCCAGCGCGCCGAAGTGGAACGAGATGCCGGCAGATCGTTCCACTCTGCGGTGGGGGTGCGCGGGCAGAGGCCCACCGATCCGCGGCCGGTGGCTCAGCGGCCGGCGTCTCACCGGCGGCGGCTCAGCGGGGCTGGTACGGCGAGACGACGACCTCGACCCGCTGGAACTCCTTGAGCTCGGAGTAGCCGGTCGTCGCCATCGCGCGGCGCAGCGCGCCGACGAGGTTGAGCGTCCCGTCCGCCTGGCGGCTCGGGCCGTAGAGGATCTCCTCGAGCGTGCCCGCGGTGCCGACGTGCACGCGCTCGCCGCGCGGCAGCTCCGGGTGGTGCGCCTCGGAGCCCCAGTGCCAGCCGCGGCCGGGCGCCTCGGCGGCCCGCGCGAGCGCCGCGCCGAGCATCACCGCGTCGCACCCGCACGCGATCGCCTTGACGAGATCGCCGGAGCGCCCCACGCCGCCGTCGGCGATGACGTGCACGTACCGCCCGCCCGACTCGTCGAGGTAGTCCCGACGCGCGGCCGCGACGTCGGCGACCGCCGTCGCCATGGGCGCGTGGATGCCGAGCGAGACCCGCGTGGTGTGCGCGGCGCCCCCGCCGAAGCCGACGAGCACGCCCGCCGCCCCCGTGCGCATGAGGTGCAGCGCCGCGGTGTACGTCGCCGCGCCGCCCACGATGACCGGCACGTCGAGCTCGTAGATGAAGCGCTTGAGGTTGAGCGGCTCGGCGCGCCCGGAGACGTGCTCGGCCGAGACGGTGGTGCCGCGGATGACGAAGAGGTCGACGCCGGCGTCGACCACCGTCTTCCAGTGCTGCTGGGTGCGCTGCGGCGACAGCGCGCCGGCGACGGTCACGCCCGCGCGCCGGATCTCCTGCAGCCGCTGCGTGATGAGCTCGGGGATGATCGGCGCCGCGTACAGCTCCTGCATCCGCCGGGTCGACGCGCCGGGCTCGAGCGTGGCGATCTCCGCCAGGAGCGGCTCCGGGTCCTCGTACCGCGTCCACAGGCCCTCGAGGTCGAGCACGCCCAGCCCGCCGAGCCGGCCGATCGCGACGGCGGTCGCCGGGCTGACGACGGAGTCCATGGGCGCGGCGACGATCGGGGTGTCGAAGTGGTACGCGTCGATCTGCCAGCCGACCGACACCTCCTCGGGGTCGCGCGTCCGCCGGGAGGGCACCACCGCGACGTCGTCGAAGGAGTAGGCCCGGCGCCCGCGCTTGCCGCGCCCGATGTCGATCTCGTTGCTCACGCGCTCAGGCTACCGGCGCGGGCCCCGCGGACCCGCGCACGTCCGCCCCGCCCCGCCGACCGCCGTCGGCGGCCCGCGTCCGTCCACAGCCCGACGGCGCGTCGCGCCCCGACCTGTCGGGGCCGCCTGGTTGGCTGCGGGGCGAGGAGGGTGATGATCATGTCGTGGGCCGACGGCGCGCTGGTGGGTTTCGACACCGAGACCACCGGCGTCGACGTCGCGACCGACCGGGTCGTCACCGCCGCCGTCGTCCGGCGCGACGCCCGCGGGACGACGGTGCGCACCTGGCTCGTCGACCCCGGCGTGGCGATCCCCGAGGCGGCCACCGCGGTGCACGGCATCACCACCGAGCACGCCCGGGCGCACGGCCGCCCGCCGGCGGAGGCGCTCGAGGAGGTGGCCGGCGCGCTGGCGGGCGCGCTGCTGCGCGGGGAGCCGGTCGTCGCGTTCAACGCGGCGTTCGACCTGTCGCTGCTCGACGCCGAGCTGCGGCGCCACGGGCTGCCCACCCTGCCCGAGCGGATCGGCCGCGAGGTCCGGGCCGTGCTCGACCCGCTGGTGCTCGACCGCTGGGCGGACCGGTACCGCACGGGCAAGCGCCGCCTCGGCGACGTGTGCGCGCACTACGGCGTCCGCACGGACGCGCTGCACGCGGCCGACGCCGACGTCCTCGCGACGCTCGACCTGCTCGCGGCGCTGTGCCGCCGCTTCCCCGGCCTGCCGCGCTGGGACCTCGACGCCCTGCACGACGGGCAGGCGCGCGCACACCGGCGCTGGGCGGAGAGCTTCAACGCGTGGCGCCGCGCACAGGGCCTCGAGGGGCCGGGCGCCGAGCTCGACTGGCCGCTGCGGGCGGCCGGCGCCGTGACCGAGCCGGCCCGGCGCGAGCCCGTGGGCGCGGCCTCCCCGGCCGCGTGAGCCGCCCGGGCCCTCCGAGGCCCGGGGACCGCGGCCCCGACGCTCCCCCGCGTCAGCGCGCGGAGTAGTTCGGCGCCTCGACGGTCATCTGGATGTCGTGCGGGTGCGACTCGCGCAGCCCCGCCGACGTGATCCGCACGAACCGCCCGCGCTCCTGCAGCTCGGGGATGGTGCGGGCGCCGACGTAGAACATCGACTGGTGCAGGCCGCCGACGAGCTGGTGGGCCACCGCGCGCAGCGGCCCCCGGTACGGCACCTGCCCCTCGATGCCCTCGGGCACGAGCTTCTCGTCCGCGTCGACGTCGGCCTGGAAGTACCGGTCCTTGGAGAACGACGCGCGCCCGCGCGAGGCCATCGCGCCCAGCGAGCCCATGCCGCGGTAGTGCTTGAACTGCTTGCCGTTGACGAACACGAGGTCGCCGGGGCTCTCGTCGCAGCCCGCGAGGAGCGAGCCGAGCATCACGGTCTCCGCGCCCGCGACGATCGCCTTGGCGATGTCGCCGGAGAACTGCAGGCCGCCGTCGCCGATCACCGGGATCCCGGCGGGCCGGCACGCCTTGGCGGCCTCGTGGATCGCGGTGACCTGCGGGACGCCGACGCCGGCCACCACGCGCGTCGTGCAGATCGAGCCGGGGCCGACCCCGACCTTGACGGCGTCCGCGCCCGCGTCGACGAGCGCCTGGGCGCCCGCGCGGGTCGCGACGTTCCCGCCGATCACCTGCACGTGCCGGGTCGCCGGGTCGGACTTCAGCCGGCCGATCATGTCGAGCATCGCGCGCGTGTGGCCGTGCGCGGTGTCGACGACGATGACGTCGACCCCCGCCTCGACGAGCGCCGTCGCCCGGTCCCACGCGTCGCCGTAGAAGCCGACGCCGGCCCCCACCCGCAGGCGGCCCTCCTCGTCCTTGGTGGCCGAGGGGTACTGCTCGGACTTGACGAAGTCCTTGACGGTGATGAGGCCGGCGAGCCGCCCGGCGGAGTCGACGAGCGGCAGCTTCTCGACCTTGTGCTTCGCGAGCAGCGCGGCGGCCTCCTCGCTCGCGATGCCCACGGGGGCCGTGACGAGCGGCATCGGCGTCATCACCTGGCGCACGCGCAGGTCGGCGTACTCGGCGGGCGGCACGAAGCGCAGGTCGCGGTTGGTGATGATGCCGAGGAGCGTGCGGTCCTCCGCGACGACCGGCAGGCCGGAGACGCGGTACGTCGCGCACAGCGCGTCGAGCTCGGCGAGCGTCGCGTCCGGCCCGATCGTCACCGGGTCGCTGACCATGCCCGACTCCGACCGCTTGACGAGCGTGACCTGGTGGGCCTGGTCCTCGATCGACAGGTTCCGGTGGAGCACGCCGATGCCGCCGTGCCGGGCCATCCCGATCGCCATCCGCGACTCGGTGACGGTGTCCATGGCGGCCGAGACCAGCGGGATGGCGAGGTCGATGCCGCGGGTGAGCCGCGTCGTCGTGTCGACCTCGGAGGGGATGATGTCGCTCTCGCCGGGCAGCAGCAGGACGTCGTCGAACGTGAGGCCGACGAAGGCGAAGGGGTCGCGGTCGGCGTCGGGGGTGGGCACGGAGGAGGGCTCGCGCACGCTCATCCGGCGATAGTAGTCGGGCCCGCGGGCGCCCCGGGGAGCCCCGGCCGGGGCCCCGGCGCCGTGTCAGCGGATGAGGCCGCGCCGCAGCCCGATCGCCACCGCCTGCGCCCGGTCCGCCGCGTCGAGCTTGCGGAAGAGGCGCCGCGCGTGGGTCTTGACGGTGTCCTCCGAGAGGAACAGGTCGGCGCCGATCTGCGCGTTGGAGCGCCCGTGGCTCATGCCGATGAGCACCTCCATCTCGCGCTTCGTCAGCTCGATCGGAGGCTGCGTCGAGGTGCGCGGCCGGGAGTGGCCGTTCGTGGCCACGCCGTTGCCCGTCGTCGCGAGGCTGTGGGCCGCGACGGCGGCCAGCTCGGTCCGGTCGACGTCGGGCGCGAGGTAGCCGCGCGCGCCCATGGCGATCGCCCTGTCGAGGGTGATCTCGTCGCCGGGGACGGCGATCATGATGACGACCGGGGGCGACTCGAGCTCGCGCAGCCGCCGCATCGCCTCGATGGGACCGGCGCCCGGCAGGTGCGCGTCGAGCAGCACGAGGGCCGGCACCGCCCGGCGGCAGTGCGTGATGAGCTCCTCCACGCTCGCCGCCGCGCGGGCGGGGACGAGCGCGGGCACCGACTGCGCGGCCGACACGACGCGCTCCCGGACGGCAGCGGACCCGTGGCACACGATGACGCCGGACATCCGCCTCCTTCCGTGGGGGGACCCGGCTGACGAGGCGGTGCCGGGTCAGGCCTCAGGTGCCATCATCGGCCCACTGCGGCCCGCACGTTAGGCCGATCGAGGGTGAAGACGTGTCCGTTTTCGCCCC